>JAFUBF010000404.1 GCA_017460325.1 Clostridia bacterium
AGGAGATACGTGATTTACTGGATGAAAAGTTGGCAGAAGCTTCGGAGTATTATGCTCATTACAGGCAGGAAAAGAAGCTTGGTCCCTTGGGGCTGATTCTGCTCCAGCCACAGACCTTTGCATTGTAACGGGATGTTCAGGTATGGAACGGAGCAAGTCCAAATCAATTAAAGCCTATCCATGTAATCACCAATCCAAAGACAGAAGCTTTCTTTCGCGGCTTAAAGATTTCAACCTGAAAGCCCCATCAAAAATCTGCCCTGTGTCGCGTTTTCAGCCTTTCCGCCCCGCCATCCCCACAACCTTTCTTCTCACGTCGCGGGATAAATAAGCTCCCGATACGCAGGCAGCTACCGCGGACTGGTGAGCATGCTGGCGCAAGATAAGGAAAGCCTGAAGAGGATTGCGGAGAGGAGACGGAAATAATGAGGGCTGCGGCCCCGAAAGCTGACGGAGACAGAGCACGCCGTCGCCACGCTTCCGGAGGGGCCGACTCACGGCGCCGGTCTTACGAATTTCTTTGTGCGCGATCCGTTTATCGTGGTCGGGGATCATGTGATCGAAGCCGGTTTTCGCAAGGAATACCGGCGATTTGAAGCGCTGACGGCCAGGGAACTTTTCATGGGGGAAACCAGCTATGTCGCATTGCCCATGCCGGACATTTCGGACAGCGAAGCCGGGCCGTTTTCAGAGGGCGGCGATGTGCTGATCTATCATAGGCAGGTGTTTGTGGGCAACTCCGGTTACGGGAGTAATTCGGCGGGGATTCAGTGGCTGCGGAACTACCTTGCGCCTTATGGATATGAGGTAACGGAGGTCCAACTGCAGGGGAACATCCTGCATCTGGACTGCGCCATGAGTCTGGTCCGGGAAGGACTTATGATCGTCTGCGAAGAGTCCTTTGCCGACGGCATCCCGGAAGCGTTCAGGGACTGGGAACGAATCACCGTGTCCGAGGAAGACGCGGAACATCTGGCCATAAACGGCCTGCCCATTAGCCCGGAGGTTTATATTACGGACGTTGCTTTCCGGAAGACCATCGGGAAGGAACTGGAGGCCAGAGGGATCACGGTGGAATACCTCGACTTTTCCGCAACGCGGGAGAAAATGGGCTCTGTCCATTGCAGCACACAGCCTTTGCTGAGAATCGATCCGTGAGGTCATATCCGGAAAAACGTCATGCCTGATTTTGGCAGCACAGGTGACTATACTTATTCGCAGAGCTTTCGCCGGACAATGGACGACTGGCAGGTATTGCATCGAAGGAGAGGGCTGATGTGCCGATTTGTCACAACCTGTCTCCCGTCCATCCCGCGGGGCTGAAACCCAAAGGAATTATAAGGAGGAACCATCTCATGATTAAGAAGCTGTTTGCGTTGATGTTCTCATTACTGCTGGTTCTGGGCAGTATCAGCGGCCTTGCGGAAGCCGCCCTTCAGCTTGAATCGCAGCATTCAGAAGCCGCTCTTTCCATGATGGAATACCTGGAAGCGGATCCCGAACTCATGTCATACATGGAGAAGTCTCTGGCAAAGGCGCACGAGATCAATCCGGATCCGAATACCAATCCTGTCGACAGCGTCGATGCGCTTTACGATTATATAGACTGGTTGGTCACCTGTATGCCCTGGAATGTTCTGAGCGATGCAAAGTATCCCACGCTGTACGAACACATTGACCAGGGCGTCGATTACTTCTGGTTCCTGGTGGACCAGCCGCTTAAGGAGCTTGAAGGACGCGGATATTACTATCCCACTCTCCAGTATCACGAACCGATTTCCACCTGGTGCAAAGAGTATTCAGATGAGTGGGGCGCCTTCCTGTCCACGGAGGAAAGCTGGAATGACAGCTATTATCAGCGGGTCAGGGACGATCCCAGCATGAACATGCAGTATGGCTGGTATGCGGACACCAACGTCTGGCATACCTATAACGAATGGTTCTCCCGGTATCTCGTAGATCCCTCTGTGCGCCCCGTTGCCAGCAGCGCGGTGGTTGCGCCGGCGGATTCCACGCCCCAGGGCATATGGAACATCGATGAAAACGGCGACCTGATCCAGAAGGAAGGGGTGGCCATCAAATCGGCCAACTTTACCTCCATCGCACAGCTCATTGGACCGGACTCCGAATATGCGGATGCCTTTAAAGGCGGTACGCTGACCCATACTTTCCTGGATGTGAACGACTATCACCGCTATCATTTCCCGGTCAGCGGCACCATCAAAGAGGTGCGCAAGATTCCCGGGGTAAACGCCGCCGGCGGAATTACGGAGTGGAATCCGCAGACGCAGCGTTACGTCCTCCGCGATGCGACCCCTGGCTGGCAGATGATCGAGACCCGGGACTGCGTCATCATCGACACCGAAGATTACGGTCTGGTGGCCGTTTTGCCCATCGGCATGTCGCAGATCTGCTCCTGCAACTGGGAGGATACGGTGAAAGTGGGCGCAAAGGTTGAAAAAGGCGATCCCATGGGTTACTTCCTGTTTGGCGGCAGCGACATCGTCATGGTGTTCCAGGCCGGTGTGGAAGTGGATTTCCTGTGTGAGGCCAGGGAACAGGGGAACGGATATAAGCACGTGTTAATGGGTACGGCCTATGCTGACCTGAAGGGAAATTCGGACACGGCTGCTGAAACGAAATAAGACTCAGCCCACCGGGAAAGGAACAGGAAGTGGGGCAAAGACAAAGCCGCGCCTGGAATGAGCCCAGTGAGAGGGAATGCTCTGACAGGGAACGCCTGCCTGGATGACCAGGCAGGTGTTCCCTGTCAGAAACGGCTCAGGATAATCCGAAACTTGGTCAAAGTGAGTGGGTCAGGTCTGCACCGGTTTGTCAATCAATGTCCCTTATCAACATACGGTGCCGAAAGCCAAAGCACCATTCAATGAGAAAGATTCAAAAGCGTTCCCTGTTTGGCCCGCCTGAAAAAGCATCTGCGCCGGCATGGGCGAGAGGATGACCATCCGAAGGGAAAAACAAACGCCGGGTCAAGGCGGACGCCGGTACGGAAGGTCCGGTTTCCCCGATCCTCAGCGACCATGCCCGGACACCGTGAGGCTGAACAGAAAAGTACTAAAATTGGCTCGACTTTTTTTAAAAAATTGTTGACAGATAATGCACTATCGATTATACTGTTATCAAGATCAGGAAACTGATTGGGGCTGGTCGTAAGACCTCGGTCCACCGACACGGCGTGGGGATCCCGCGCCATATTTTTTTTATACGCTATCTTCAAAGCGAGGACTATGCCGTGACAGAAAAAGTCTTGAGCTGCTTCATCGATGAGGCGGGGGATTTTGGTGATTTCGAGTCTCATTCACCGTATTACGTTGTTTCGCTTGTTGCGCACAATCAGTCTGATTCCATTCAATCCGACATTGACGGTTTAGAGGGTTATCTTTCCTCACTTGGATATCCTCATCATGCTATCCATACTGCTCCCCTTATCCGCAGAGAAGGCGATTACGAATGGCTTGAAATGGATCAAAGAAAAAAACTCTTTAACCTCATTTTCAGATTTACCAGAAAGGTACCCGTTCGATTCTTTTCTGTTCAGGTTCGAAAGTCTGAATGTAAAGATTCCGATATCCTCGAGGCGAGAATCACAAAAGCAATTAAGCTCAGGCTGGAGGAACATCTGGATTACTGGCATTCGTTTGACAGAATCATCATCTATTACGACAATGGTCAAAAGCCACTAAAGCGAATACTGAACATTCTTTTCAACAGCATGTTCACAAATGTCGAGGTGCGAAGAATCAGTCCTGCTGATTACAAGCTGTTCCAGGTAGCTGATCTCATCTGTACTTTAGATCACATCAAAGCCAAAGTTGACATCGGTCAGTTTTCCAATTCGGAGGCAGAATTCTTTTCTTCACGGCATCTGTTCAAAAAAGACTATTGGAGAAAGCTCGATGACCAGCGCATGTAAAAATCCCGCCCAGGATAAACCCTGAGCGGTTTTTTCATTCAAAACGCATCAAAATCGGATTGCCAGGCTGTACAGGTGTAACTCGTTCCGTCATTGCCTTTTTCCGTCCAGATGTCTGGCATGTCATCCTGCACTTTATTTGAACCAAAAGCCGCAGTTTATTTGAGCCAGCAGCTGAGCAACAACCATGCCATTCTTGTTTCCGTTCAAGCTCCAGATGCGTGCTAAATAAACCATTACGGCGACGGAAGAGGAGAACCTTAAAGGCAGGTACACGAGCCAGTTCTCCCTGATGTGTTGGTTCAAATAATCTGCGTGAAAATCGCCATATTGGTTCAAATAAAGTTCGGGATTACATCCGGCACAAGACCAATCGTGAACAGTTCGAGATCCGGAATGGAAATCCCGACCTCCGTGCACCACAAAAGGAACAGTGCCGCCGTAGTCAACTCATACCTGGTCGCCCTCCGTTTTTTGCTTTGATATCCGTGAAGAGATGGGTCCTCCACAGTACAGGAATCTCCGGCAGGATCTCACAGATGGAGAACATGTCGTACTGATCCAGCCACCCCCAGAGAGTCTTTGGAACCGCGGAATCCGCATGCAACACCATGGTGCAGGCTGGCCACATTGTATGGTATACGACGAAAAATGGAGGAAGTATCGTGTCCGGAAAAAGATCCACCGTAATGCCCATGGAATGCAGGAACTGAAAACGGCATCCTGCACATGGATCTGTGGGCAGGATGCCGGGCTTTATTCAGCTTTCTGGAACTGGGTTTCGTACAGTTCCTGATACGTTCCGCCGGCGTGAACCAGGTCCTTATGACGGCCGCGCTCCACGATCTGCCCGTCCCGGACCACCAGAATTTCATCGGCGGCAAGGATGGTAGAAAGGCGGTGGGCGATGAGGATGGAGGTACGCTCCTCAATCAGTGGGTTAATGGCTGCCTGAATGGCGGCCTCGGAGATGGAATCAAGGGCCGAGGTGGCCTCATCGAAGATCAGCAGGGCGGGATCCTTGAGCAGGACCCGGGCGATGGAGATCCGCTGTTTTTCACCGCCGGAGAGCTTGAGGCCCCGGTTACCGACCAGGGAATCCAATCCGTCAGGCTGTTTCTGTATGAAATCGTAGATATTCGCCTTTTTGCAGGCCTCTACCATCTGTGCCTCGGTGGCATCGGGATTGGCGTAGAGCAGGTTATCCCGGATGGTTCCGTTGAAGAGGTAGGTTTCCTGGGTGACCACCCCGATTTCCTCCCGGAGGGAGTGGAGGGTCCAGTCCCGGACGTCCGTGCCATCGAAGAGAACCCGTCCGCCGGTGACATCCCACAGGCGGGGAATCAGGTTGACAATGGTGCTCTTTCCGCTGCCGCTGGGGCCCACAATGGCGATGCAGTCTCCGCTCTTCAGTTCAAAGTTGATGTCCCGCAGGAGCGGCCGGTTCCCGTCATAGCTGAATTCCACATGCTCAAAGCGCACCTCGCCTTTGGCATTGGTCAGTTCCCGGGCGCCGGGGCGGTCCTCAATTTCGGGTTTCATGTCATAGTAGGCAAAGATCCGGCTGAACATGGCCATGGAGCGAATCCAGTCCACCTGAATGTTCAGCAGGCTGTTGACCGGCATGTACATCCGGCCCAGCAGGGCAACCAGCACGGTGATGTCGCCGACGGTCAGGTTACTGTCGTATTTCATGATCAGGATGCCGCCTACCAGATACAGCAGCATGGGGCCTATGGTGGTGAGGGTACTCAGCACCATGAAAAACCAGCGGCCGGCCATCCTCTCCCGGATGTTCAGCCGGATCATCCGGCTGTTGGCTTCCCGGTAGCGCTCGTATTCCTTCTGTTCCCGTCCGAAGAGCTTGACCAGGAGCTGGCCGCTTACGGACAGGGTTTCGTTCAGAATACCGTTGATTTCATCGTTGCAGGCCTGGGCCTCCCCGGCCAGCTTCCATCGCTGTTTGCCGGCCATACGGGTCGGCAGGGTAAAGAGGGGAACCACTACGATGCCGACCAGCGCCAGGATCCAGGTCTTCTGGAACATGGCGATGACGGCCAGAATCAGTGTAATGGCGTTGGACAGAATGGAGGTAAATGTTCCGGAAATGACCGATTCCACGCCTGAAATATCACTGGTCATGCGGGTGATGATATCCCCCTGATTGGCGGAGGTGAAAAAGCGCTGGGACATTTTCTGCAGATGGCTGTACATCTGATTCCGCATATCAAAGGAAATATGCTGTGAAATCCAGGAGTTCAGGTAGCTTTCGCCGATGCCGATCAGGTTGGAGAGAAAATGCAGCCCGATGGACAGCGCCAGCAGTTTGATCAGGGACGAAATCCCGGACCCGAACCAGCCGCCCAGGTTTTTCCCGGTCAGCACGTCAATGATCTTACCGGTCAGGATGGAGGGAAACAGGCTGCAGACGGAGGATATGACGATACAGACCAGCACCAGCAGAAGGTGGCCTGTATAGGGCTTCAGATAGGAAAGAACCCGGGTAAGCAGCGCCTTTGTCACCCGCGGGGTCTGCCGCCTTTCCTCCTCTGTCATATAATGACCGCGCCCCATGGGGCCTCCTCTCGGTCCGGGCATGTTGAATCCTCCTTAGTCAGATATTGCCTGGGCTTTCGGCACCGTGTGATTTAAGGTTTGGGCAAACCATGGCACAGGGCCCGCTCCCAGGGTTCCGTGAATGTGAATGAACGGGCCTTTTCAGTGGGCTGAATCAGCCTGCGCAGGCCGGATGGTGTGTCTGGTATTTGAACGGGCCTTTTCAGTGGTTTCTCTCCAGCGCCAGGTTGATGCACTGCGTGGTCGGTTTCGGCGACCAGTAATGTCCGACCCATTCCCGCATCGCATTATGCTTGGGATGATTCGGATCGTTATAGGCCTTTATGAACTGGATGAATCCCGGAACGCCGCCCACGTCCTCAGGGGGCGCGACGCCCTCGCACAGGGTGCAGACCGACTGTGTCTGATCAAAGCCCGGTTTCACACCGTCCACGCGAGCGGTCATGGTCCAGTTATCGCCGAAATCATACTGATACGTGAACGTTTTTCCTGCTTCCAGCCGTTCACTGAGACAGACACCTGCGGCAGGTGTATACGTATCCTCAGGGCTGACCGTCAACCAATCAGGAGGGGCGATCCGTTCACCGTCCACGGTGAACCGGTACACATGCCGGTTTTCCCAGCCGAAGGCAGTCTGCAGCGCCAGGTGGAGCTCAGCAAACGTGTATTCGGCGGGGACCAGCAGGGTCCGTTTGGCGGTACTGATCTCAAGGTCCATGGTGAACGTCATTTCATAGGCGGGACGGCAGATGGGTTTCATGCCGTACCGGGCCTCAAGGCGGTTCAGCATGCGGTCCAGGGGAAAGAAGGCATCTTTCTTTGTCACGTCCACGGGAATCATGTTGATGATCCGGACGTATTCCAGCGGGATCTGATCAGTGGGACGCCGATGCAGCCGCATATTGGAGATATTGATCGTCAGACGGTTCAGCCTCCCCAGGGCGTTCTTGTCGAGGCCCGTGCACAGCATCGGTGTTTCGGCAAGATAATTCTCCGTGATTTCCTGCCGGATGCCGTAAAACTTAAAGATTTTGCGTATCCCGTCGGCCACCAGTTCCGGGAGCTTTCCGTACTGCGTCTTTTTCAGCCCCTGCAGAATAAAGCTGAAACGGGTATTCAAGCACATGGCGACAACAGCAGGTTTTCCCTGAACGGTGGCGGTGGTGAGGTACCAGCAGTCAAGTTCGGGAATCTCATCGGTACACGGTTCGGGGATTACCGGGAGCATCTCAGCAAGCTTCTTTGTGCAGAATAGGCGAATCATGTTTTCCTCTTTTCTCGCTTTGTTCGTTCGGATCAGATGGTCATTGGTCGGACTCCGGTTTTTTGCCGATTGACCGGAAGCTTTAATCAGTGGGGCAGTGATCAGTTCGGAGATCTTTGGCGCTTTTTCCTGCCGGTGGACCGGAAACTGTCAGTCAGACAGGGTGAGTATCGAATCAAACCCGGTCTGCTCCAGAATTTCCCGAACCGCGGGTCTGATGTGATACAGGGTCAGGCCTTCTGCGCTTCCTTTCTGCATAATCAGCAGAACGCGAAGGCCTGCAGATGAAATGTACTCCAGTTCCTCGCAGTGAACGTGGACAGACCGGATCCCGTCTTTCTGCTTCTCATAGAACGCCAGAAGGTTGGGGGCTGTGATGGTATCCAGCCGCCCGGCAAGGGTCAGCTTCAGCGTCCCGGCGTCAAGCTCCGCGCTTACGTGGAAGCCATTGGCATCCACCTCTGCGGTATCCAGCGGCCGGGCATTGTCCGCGACGGTGATTTTCCAGATGGCGCAGTTTCGGATGCCGCTGCGGATGGTCTCGGCCTGTTCCGGGGGAAGTTTGGCGAGGGTTGCGAGCCTGGGCATATGCTCGGACAGGATCAGGCGCTCGGCTTTGAGGCCGTGCTCGGCCAGGAAGGCCTTTGCCCTGGCCATGCCTTCTGCCGTGTTCTGAGGCGAAATCATCATGGTCATGGTGCCCATGGTAATATCCGACTTGTCTTCGGCCCGGCGCTTGCCACTCATGATCATCTCCATGAAGCGGTCCCCGGCAATGGTCTTCATAATGGCCAGATAGATCAGGGATGTTTCAGGGTCGACGGTGATCCAGACACCCCCGTGCTTCTGCAGAAGGCGACGGATGTTATCCAGGAGGACGCCCGTTTCGGAATCGGTGAAATACATCAGCAGGCCTTCTGTCGTGATGCAGAGTTCACCGGTTTCCCCGTCCAGAGCCTGTGCCAGCGATTCGTAATTCGTTGCGTCGACACCGGCAAATCGGACCAGATCACGATGTTCCGGGTCGATCAGGGAGAGAATGGCCGGCTCGGCTTCGGAAACGGCAGCAGGAAGGTCCAACCCGACGAACCGGAGGCCTTTCCGGGCAAACTGAAGGGCGCGAGGGGTATATCCGCAGGGCAGGTCCACGTGCACCGGGCAGCCGGAACGCTCCGACAGGCAGCTTGCGGTATGAAACCGCAGATCCATCATGATCTCATTGGTGAGGAGCTGTTCCGGTGTGGCGCTGCCTGAGGCACTGCTCTGTGTTTCCTCCAGTGTCAGTCCCAACCTTTGGGAAATGGCGGCTGCGTCCCTGTCTCCGCTGGTGGCAAGCTGGAATAACGTCATTTTTGCCGTGTTAAAGACCGGATTTGTTCTCTCCAGTATGGCGCGATCGATTTCAATATCGGAATACATGCGAAGCTCCTCCTGCAGGCATCTGACCCTGTACGTGCAATCCTTTCCGGGCTTTTGTATGTTGGTTTTCCGACAGTCAGTCATCACGAATTATAAGTGAATAACGCAGGAAAAGCAAGGTGGAAGTTACACAGGTGATGGCCATTGCGTGGGGACTTGTCGACGAAATGTAAATTCCCCAACTGGAAGTTTTGGCAGGACAAAACAGCCTGTCCGGTACCTGCAGCCATACACTTCAACCATGGAACATCCTCCAGGGTGCCGTGTTCCGTACGATAGGATAAACTGCCGCGCCGGCTTTTTTCAGTAATGTATTCATCAGAGCAGATCATCCGGCATGAAGGGTATTCCCTGGAGGTCATTGTTGCAGATCTGCGATGTTCCGTTCGGGAACTGCGCGGGGTGCCTGTCGAACCAAAAAGCGCTTGACTTTTCGGGGAGGGAATCACTACAATTGGATGGACTGGACTGACTGAGCCAATTGCACCGAACCTGAAACGGAATCCGGCGGAATCGGGGAAAGGGAAATCGGGGGCGTCGTCACCTCATCATCCGCAGAGAGTGAATTCGTGGAATGCCGGGTGATCCGAGGGAGTGAGCGATGCCGGGGACAGACCTGTTTCCGAAAGGGAGAGCTCAATTCGGAGCCGGATACTTTGTGCCCGCGCCAATCGGGTCTCCACAGAGCCCGGAGAACGAAAAGCCGGGGATTGTTGCCGGATAACCCGAGAGACAGGGCAGGAACGGGGCAAAATGGCGCAGCATGTCGCAGTCAGACAGGTATCGCACAAACAGGGATGCGATCATGAAAGAAAGAGAGGGTGCTTTTATGAAAAAATGGATGATTCTTTGCCTGACGGTACTCTGCATGATGTCGCTGGCGCTTGCAACAGCCGAGACAGCAGAGGTTAAGGAGTCGGTAAAGCCTGAGCCGTCTGCAATGCTGGTCAGCCTTGTGGGCGGGAAAACGATAACAGCCTATCAGAGCGGTTATGGATTTGGTGACGGAGTTGAAACCTTTACGTTTAACTTCAGAGTGATAGAGCCGGTAGTATATACCGCTGCCGATGTGGAAGGACTGGCTGTCGGAAGCGTGATCATGGCGAACTATTCCGAATATGAAGCGGTTGAAATTCAGAAAGACGGGGATACGATCATTCTGAAGCCGAAGGAAGAATGGCTGCAGCCGCTGAAGCTGAGCCCGGCGGCGGACGGTAACGGATATAATGCCGAGACAGAGGGAAGAGTCCTGACGCAGGATGCCTATCAGTTCGACTGCAAATTCAACCCTGCATTTGAGTATAAGGCAGAGGATGGGACGGTGCTTGACCCCGTAACCTTTATGAATAAGGTTTCAGAGGGTGAGCTGAATCTGGATGATGTAGTGCTTGAGGCTACCTTCGATGACAGTGCCCGCCTGCTGAGCCTGACAAAGAAGTAAAGCGGGCCGGAAAGTGCTGAACGGTCTTTGCCCGGACAGCGAAAAAGGATTGAAGTGCAAAACAGCGGACCGGAAGTCGTCGCCGGGATGTCGAAAAGCCGGGAAAAGGGCAAGGACGTGTCGGTCTGAGAAAAACGGAAATCCGGATGGCCAAAGGCATGCTCCGGTGACGAAGACTGTTCTGACCTGAGGAATGCGTGGTCCTTTGCTTCCATTACGGGGCCTGAGGCGCCTTTTCTCAGAGGAGTGACTTCATCCCGGTCCCATACCTGAAACGGGTATGGGACCGGGATTTTGTCTGTGTAGTTCCGGTTGGTTGGGCGGGGGCTCTTTGCGACCGCCATGGGACGGAAGCGGCTGGGGTGAGCGGACGTCGTATGGTCTCTGTGAGTGAGAACGGAAATCCGTGGGGATGCACATCAGGGATTGTTTGTACACTTCTTTATTTTCCGGCCTGACGGTGGTATCCTTCAGAAAACCGGGTGTGGTGTGTTTCCTTAATTTTCATGTCCCCAAAGGAGAGGGCAAAGTCTGTATTGGCTTGTCAAAACATGCTCCATATCAATCATGTGATGCCGAAAGCCAAAGCAACATTGAAGGAGGAAACGAGATTACCATGAAAATTCCTGTGGGCACGGACGATTTTGAAAAAATAAGAAGAAACCACAACGACTATGTGGATAAGACGGAATTGATCTACGAACTGGTCAATGGGACGGAAAACGAAGTAACCCTGTTTACTCGTCCAAGGCGCTTCGGCAAGACGCTGATGATGAGTATGATGGAGAACTTCTTCAGCATTCAGAAGGGCGACAGCCAGGATCTTTTTATCGGACTGAACATCATGAATCATGAAGCGTTTTGTGCGGAATGGATGAATCAGTATCCGGTTTTGTTTCTGACGCTTAAAGGAGTTGAGGCTCTATCCTTCGAAAGAGCGTACAGGATGCTTATGGTAAAATTATCTGGCCTGTGCAAGAAACATGAGAGCTTGCTTGAAAGCGATAAGATCGACAGCGATGACCGGCAGATTTTTCTGGATTTGAAAGCGCGACAAGCGTCTATGGAGGATGTGAAGGATTCCCTGGTGACGATCATGCGCATGATGTTTGCTGTGTATGAGAAGCCTGTGATCCTCCTGATCGACGAATACGATGTTCCACTGGCAAAGGCAAGCGAACTGAATACAGAAGAGAATCGGTATTATATCCAGATGCTGGATGTTATCCGGGGAATGTTCGATGCGGCACTGAAGGGAAACGAGTATTTGAAGTTTGCTGTTGTTACGGGATGCCTTCGGATTGCCAAAGAGAGCATTTTTACCGGAACGAACAATTTCACGTCCTACTCCGTGCTGGATGAAGACTTTTCGGAATACTTCGGATTTACACAGAACGAAGTTGACCGGCTGCTTATGGAGGCTGGCTGCACGGATAAAGCCGATATTATTCGCGAGTGGTATGATGGTTATGTATTCGGAAACACATCCGTATATTGTCCCTGGGATGTAGTAAGCTATGTGTCTGCGCTTCTTCGCCGCGAAGACGCAGAGCCGAAAAACTACTGGATCAATACCAGCAGCAACGGTGTGATAAAAGAGTTTGTCGGTCGATTCAAAGTCTCCGGGAAATTCGAGGATCTGATGAACGGCTCGACCATTACGGAGACTGTCTCGGATGAACTGACCTGCGACATCCTGCATGAATCGGAGCAGAATCTGTGGAGTCTGCTCCTGATGACCGGCTATCTGACAAAAGCGGATTCGGACGCCAGAGGCAGAACGGTGGAGCTCCGAATCCCGAACGCAGAGATCGCAGGGATATTTAAGGACACGGTGGCGGTGCATTTCAGGGAGACGCTGGATGGAACAAAGCAGGAAGCGATGATGCAGGCCCTGTGGGCCGGAGACGCCGAGACCGCTTCCACGTTGATGTCGGATCTTCTGTTGAAAACCATCAGCTATATGGACTACCACGAGGATTACTATCACGCTTTCATGGCAGGTCTGTTTGTGGACCGGGGGTATGAGGCGCAATTCGGTCATGGGCAGGGGCCCGGCAGACCATACCTGAAGTTTTTGGACGTGGATAACCGACGCGCGATGATCATCGAGGTGAAAAAGGCGGACAGCAGGACGAAGATGGAGAAAGCTTGCGATGAGGCGCTAAAGCAGATCGCTGACAACGAATACGCGAAGAATCTGGACGCCGGATTTGAAACCGTACTTTGTTACGGAATCGCCTTTTTTCAAAAGACTGCCATGATCAGGAAACTGTAAGAGGATCCTTCCCAGGCCTGACGGAGTGTACGCTTCGCCGGGCTTTTTCTGTGATCCAAGGCATGTTCATGCTGGCGGATGGCGATGTTTTCTTTGGCACAATCCATCCGTTTGTGACGATCTGTTCCCTGGGGCTGAGATGCAGCCATGGGTAATGTTGCAGGCAATACAGAAGGCAGCCCAGTCGGTCAGGGCTGCCTTCCTGGTCTCTTTGCGGGAGATATGCTGCTTTCAGATCAGGCATTCCTTTCCCAGGAAAGCAAAGCCGTATTTCCGGATGTTCTCCACCGGGACTTTGGGAAATAAAATGGGCTCGTAACGTTTCTCTTCAATCTGCTTCGGGGCGTTTTCAACGGTGTCCTCCAGCGTTTTTTCTCCACGTCTGGGATGGAGCACTTTGAATTCCATGATCACAGCCGGCATTCCGGCTGCTTTCGGTTCCATCACCACGTCAACCCGTCCATATCCGCTTTCCTGATCTGATATCACCAGATAATCCGTGCTGTTCTCCGCCAGGAGTCCCGGCACCAGTCCGTGACAGAAGTTTTCCGGCAGCTTGATAAATTCCCGCCGTCAGGGGAACTCATGGAATTCAGCATGATTTCAGCCAGCTGCTCCTTCATGCTTACCACATCCCCTTCAGGCATGGCCCGTGCTAATCCGGACAGTCCGCCGGCCTGGGGGTCCTGAATCATTCTTGAAAACATTCTCCGCACTTCCAGATTCGTCAGTGTCAGGGGTATAGAGCTGATCACTGTTCAGATCCACCGCTTCCTTTTCCGTCACGGCATGCAGGATTTTCAGATAGCCTGTTGCCGGCAGCAGACTTCCTACCGCGTCCGGGTTGGTATCCGGCTGACTGCAGAGGATCGGTTCATCCACCGGAACTGTCACGTTTCTGTCATCAAGCAGAGTTTCAAACTGACTTTTGATCTCCGAATCCCCGGTGCGCAGTTTCCCGATCAGCCCGTTGCTGCCGGAATTGGCCCGGTAAGTGACCGGTTTGTCCTTAGCCGGAAAGCTCGTTACAGACCAGGATGAACCATAAAAGCAAAAAAAGTTAACGATCTGTTTTGGGACACTGTCCAGCCTGTTACGATCATCCTTTCCGGAGGGGCAGAGGAAAGTGGCAGATCATGGGGGATCATTCGTGCAGCACGGCGTCATTCGATTCCCGGATCAGCTCATCGAACGAACTGTACAGGACCGCTTTTCCGTCTTCAATGCGATAGATCCTGTCCGCCTTCCGGAGGGTATTCAGCCGGTGGGCGACCATGATGACCGTGCACCTGGACATCATGGCATCGATGGCTTTCTGTACCTGTTCCTCGCTTCGGGCATCCAGCGCGGAGGTGGCCTCGTCAAACAGGATAATTCGGGCGTTGCGGAGCATCGCCCGGGCAATGGCAATGCGCTGGCGCTGACCGCCGGAGAGGTTGCTGCCATCCTCGAGGACCTGACTGTCAAGCCCGTCCGGAAGGGATTCGATGAGATCATCCAGTCCGACACTCCGGATGACATCCATCACGCGGCTTCGGCTCACATATTTGAGGCCATAGACCAGGTTATCCCAGAGGGTACCGGAGAACAGGACGGTATTCTGGGGGACAACGGCCACATGACGACGGAAATCGTTCTTGTCCAGCTCTTCCAGGGAGAACCCGTCGATTCGGATTTCACCCTCTGTGCAGGAATACAGGCCGAGTATCAGGTTCAGCAGTGTGCTCTTGCCGGAACCGGATTCGCCGACAAAGGCCACCACACTTCCGGCCGGAATCATCAGGCTGACATCCCGGAGAACCGGGGTGCTTTCCGCCTCATACCGGAAGGTGACATGATCCAGTTCGATCTCCCCCTGTACCGGAAGAGGCAGTTTCACGGTTCCGTTGTGCTCCACATCTTTGGCTGTGAGAATTTCACTGATACTCGCCAGACTGTCATAGCCCTGCGTGAACTGCGGAACGGCGTCCAGTACCTTCTGAATGCTGTTAATCATCATGTCGAAGATGGACTGGAACAGAAACAGCAGACCGACCGAGATCTGGCCGCGCGTAAAGAGGAAGGCGGCAAAGCAGAGGCAGACCAGCCGGAAGCCCTGGAAGCCGCCGTAGGTCACGTTGTTGACGGCCACGCTGATGTCATCAAACGCATTCGAGGCTGCCTGGACCCGCCGGACTCTGCCGGAAATCTTCTCATACTCTGTTTTCTGCAGGCCATGCATACGGGTCAGCTGGTCCATCCCCAGCATTCCCCGGAAGGACGCATTGGCGTCCTCCGTCTTCCGGCGCATGGCTACCTTGCGGTTCATGACGGGCTTTGCAAAGCTGCGGGTCAGCAGAATCGTCGCGGGAATGATCAGCAGATAGAACAGGAGCATCGGGGGATAGCGCAGCAGGGCGACGCAGATCATGATGATGATATCAGTGACGAGGTGCAGCACGTCCTGCAGTCTGTCCGTGATCAGCATGTGCACAAACTGTACATCGGAAATCAGCTTGGACAGCAGTTTGCCGCTCTCCATGGTGCTGTGGTAGCGCATGGACAGGAGCTGCAGCTTTCTGACCAGGGCCATCCGGAAGCCGGATTCCACGGCACGCGCGAAACGCCGGTAGGTAATGGTCTCTGCCCAGAATCCGAACAGATTCGCGAACAGGGCCAGGACCGAGCCCAGGATATTCAAAAAGACCGGTCCTGAGAAGAAGGCGTGACCGCCGGTGACCGCATCAATAATCCCGGCCGCGCAGACGGGCAGCATCATGGCACCGATATGCCGGATGGTCTTGGAAACCAGGCCCAGGAAGAAGCGCCCCCTGTGATGGCGGATGAGGTATACGAGGACAGCCATGGGGTGGTCTGCACGGTCTGCTCCCTCTCCCCGGTAAAACGCCTCAATCTCCTCGGCCGGATTCATTTTCCATCTGGGAGTGGTGTAAATCCGGCAGCAGTTGATCCCTTTTCGGTACGTCAGCTCGATCTGGGACATACGGCTTTCAAGAATGCTGAGCCCAATCTCCAGCTCCTCGTGGTCTGCCTCGGAAACCCCTTCCGGGATGACGAGATCCACTTCCTTCCCGGTTGCGCGAATGTTCACATGGGGATTTCTGCGCCCTGTGACATTTACCCGGATACCGGTAAGGCCGGTGTGCAGGAAAACAATCAGCATGGTCTCACAGAGCAGCTGGCAGACGCCACCGTCACTGTCTCCGAGCGTCTGCTGAATCATCTGTACGACCCTGTCGATATCAGCCCGCCCGTTCACGATCACTTCTCTGTTCATATGGGTCCTTCCTTTTTCCTCTTTATTCTGACCATGCAGTTGTGCTGCAAGATGGTCGGGATCCAGGCCGTTTTCCGTGAGCACCGCTCTGGCCGTCTCGTTCAGACGCAGAAAATAGCCCAGCGAAATGTTTCCATTGGCGTCCATCAGCCGGTCCGGTACCCCAGGGGAAGGGTGAGGGGCCTCTGTGGAGACAAACCAGGAGGGGCCAAAACACAGTCCGTCTGCGTTGGTGCTTTTGCCGGAACTCCAGTAGAAGTTTTCGCGCCCGTACAGTTCCTCCGTCGGCTGTGATCCGCGGGGCTTCAGGACGTCACTGACGCCCCGGTTCCGGCGACAGGAGATCACACCATGGACGGTATAGTTCGTATGGGTGGCATCCGACGTATACAGCGCCACATTGGGTCCGAGATTGTGGGCGGACGTGCATGCCCGGATGTGCCCATCCGGTGTGGTGTTTGAGTCAATTCCCTTTCCGGCGTTTCCCCATGCCGCACAGTTATACAGGAAATTTCCGCCCGGCAGACTGGTTCCGCCCAGCTTGAAACCGTTTCCGTTTCCCCGCCGTCTGCCCGAGGGATCAAAGCCGTTTCCAAAGGAGATGCAGTTCTTGATCACCACCGGCCCTGTGGGCCCAAGCTCAACTCTCTCAAACAGATCCCATCCGTCATCCGCATTATAGCAGGAAATGCACCGGTCAAAGACAATGCCCGGTCCGACGCGCAGCTTGGCTGCAAATCCGTCGGCATTGGTCATGCCGGGGTCCGCATTGTTGGTGGAAATACACGATACGACCTGAATGTCATGGGGCCACTCATCCCTGGAATCCGTATCCTCCAGGGCCCAGATCACAATGCCGCCTTCACTGTTTGAAACCGCACGCGAGTGATGCAGGCAGATATCATGCCCGCAGAGGACGATTCCGTGGGTGAACGGGGCGGAATGACGGCATTCGATTCCGTCAATTTCCCAGTAGCTCCCGGCGACGATGAATCCGGCCGACTTTTGCTCGAAATCAAAAATTGCACGCTGGCCGGCCTCTGCATGCAGGTGAATGGGCTTTCCCGGGATGCCGCTGACATCCCGGTCGATCTGAATCGGCCTGCCGGGATGATAGATACCGCCCAGGAGGATGATTTCGCTCCCCGGCAGGACGCTGCGAATGGCGGTGAAAATGTCAACGGGACTGTCCTTTGTTCCTGTGCCCGACGCGGTTCCATCCGGGCAGACATAGAGGATTTTCGGTTTCTCCGGCGGCTGCAGGGAGACCGTAAAGGTCCGCTCCAGCGGTCTGCTGACGACCATGAGAAGTCCCGCATCACTGCGCTGGCAGAAATCCGGCTGCGGTTCAAACCGGAGATGCAGAGGGTTTTCGCCCAGCTGCAGCAGGACGCGCTGCAGGGCGGGCCTGCCGGCATGGACGGGGATTGTCACATTATTCGTCCCGCGTCCGGACAGGGATACCTGACCATCCGCATTTGTCACGAACCGGAGGTAGTAGACCGCATGATTGGATGTGCCGGAGGAAAGGATGCGGCAGGTGGGGACCACCTTCTGAATTTCCGGAACATGGGCGGTTGTCGGTTCCGTCGTCTCCGTTACCCGGAGGCGGATATCCCGAAAGGTGACATGGCAGAACCGGGCGGCAAAAAAGCCCACATACACATGTTCGGGATCAAGAACGGCAAGCGCCCCGGGATTGTAAAACCGTTTGGTTCCGATGACCGCTCCGGTTGGGTCCAGATAGCTGATTTCATATCCTGAGTCTGTTTTTCGGAGACGGAGAATGACCTCATGGAGCGGCTCTTCCACCGTTCCGATTACCTGTCCGCCCGTTTCATTTGCGAACAGATTGTAACTGCCACCGCCCTTTTCCGCGCAGGACAGCTCAAGGGGAACCGCGGCGGAGGAATAATCCTCCCGGAGTACCCGGTGGTCACCGCTTTGGAGAGCAGAGAGATTCTCAGGCGTCACACCGGTTTTCTCCAGTGCCCCGATGCCCAGTTTCATGCTGATCAGCGGATAGGCCCGGTCGGTGACGACCGTTCCTGTCTCCGGGTCCAGCCGGTACTCGATCCTGCCGCAGACAGCCATATACACGTTGTTCCAGAAAGAACCCTCTTCGCCATGCCGGCCCACACGGTCTGAGGCCATGAGGCCAAACCCTTCCTGGCCGTTGGTAAACGTCCACGAATCGATCTGCACACGGGCCTGCAGGGAAAAGTCCTTATCTGCAGGCACGGCCGTATAATAGAAGGCGAGGCCATCCGTGGACGGGAGATTGAGTTTTCCCCGGTTGTTGAGACTCCATACCGACACGGCCCCATCCGGACGGGGGGTAAATCCGTTGTCCCCGCTGTCTGCGGATATATTGAGTCCGAATGCAGCAAAATGCCATTCGGTATTGTGCTGTTCATGATCTGCCGGCATCTGCTCATCCCCGTTCCTGGCAAAACCTGCGAAGTGCTGACGCGCCCGCGTCAGAGGGTTCATGACCGATGATTCCGGATGGACACCAGTGTGTCAATCCCGGTCATTCCAAGGATCTCACTTACCGCATCACGGACATCGGTCAGTGTCACGGGATGCTTTTTCAGGATGATCATAAGTGCCCTGAGTCCGGCGGAGGAGATGAACTGAAGGTCGGCGCAGTTGATTTCAACCGCGCGGATTGGCCCGGAAATCCTCTCGTAATACCGGATGAATTCGGAGGAGGAGAGTGCATCCAGACGCCCTGAAAGACGGATCATCAGGGTATCTCCCTGAAGCGCGGCGGTCATTTCGAGTCCGGGTGCGGTCACGCCTGTCAGCCTTTCCTTAGCCTCCCGGGTGGCCTGGATCTTCCAGAACGCGTGATGCAGCATTGCCGGATTGACTGCTGCCCCATGGACATAGTTCTTTGCGGGAATCCGTTCAGCCGTGAGACCGTTTCTGGTCAGAAACGCCATGGATTTCAGGCAGAGACGGTCAAAATCCCATCGCGGGTCGATCACCATGGCGTTGTCAAACTGGCCCGCGGTCTTCCACTGCCGCATGTCGTTCGACTCGAGCAGGACATCCATATACCGCTCGCCGCTGAGAGATTCCAGCAGGTCCATGAACTGACAGGCGGATTCCGGATCCGAGGTCACCCATTCAGCATCACAGGTGCTCAGTACCTGACCCATCACCTGGCACAGCAGCTCCAGTTCGGAATTGGTCAGATACATGAGAAGCCCGGAGGTCAGGACCACCGTTTTTCCCCGGACATGATCAAATGCCTCCAGCAGGGATGAGGGGTTCGTCGGATCCACGGTAAAGAAGGAGGCGTTTTTGGCACCCTCCGGGTCCAGAATTTTAAGGACGCCCGCTGCCGTCTTTGTCGTCTCTTCTGTCCCGAGTCCCACATAGGTCCGCTGCCGGAAAGAGGGACGGGGGAGAAAGCCGCAGGGAAACTCCACCACGGTCTCGCAGCCGGACTGCATCGCATAGTCATTAAGCCCAAAGAAAGAGGTCTCAAGGCTGAGCTGACGGGCACGGACATGCATTTCCCCAAACGCCGAGTGAACAGGTACCGCATGACGCCGGATCTGCCTCATCCGCCACAGGACCTGTACCGCATCCGGATTTCGCGTTTCAAGGAGATGCCCCAGTGTTTCCCCGGCGTCTCCTGCCATCGGGTTCAGGAATTCCAGACTCATCTTTTTCCTCTCTTCTGCCGTTCATGAATCACGAAAAACCGAGGCCTTATTCCAGCTCACTTCTGACGTAGAGGTACTTCCCGGTCTTTTCAGCCGGGATCGTCTCACAGAAGGTAAACCGGCATTTCGTATCCAGAATCTTCTCCAGCCGCCTTGCAATGCTGTCCAGTTCTGCCCGGTACTGTTCCGGTTCCCCGCTCAGCACCACCAGCGCCTCGAGATCATCATACGAGTGCTGGACGAGCTGGAAGGTCTGAATGAACGGTCTGGTCAGCAGATCGCGCAGATGAAGGCCGGTGACACTGGAACCATCCCGGCGCCGCAGCATGGAAAGGCGCCGGCCCATCACCTGGGAAATGGAACCGAAAGAACCTTCCTTTTCGTGGCCATACGGCTCAACCGTGACCACATCTCCCATGCGGTAACGGATGAGGGGCATGCTGTAGTTGTTGAGGCCCGTGATGATGATATCCCCCGTCCCGTCCCTGTGCAACTGACCTTCCTCATCCCGGATCTCCACCCGGGCGGAATGCTCGAAGATCCGCAGATTTTTCTCGTTGTGGACACCGCATGCGACACAGCCGAATTCGGTTCCGCCGTACTGATCCACGATATAAGTGCCGGGGAACGCCTTCATCATGGTTTCCCGCATCTCATCATACAGCGGGTTACTGGTCAGGATGATGTTCACCGGCCGGTGAATCGCCGTTCCATGGCTGAGGACATATTTGGCAATTTCGAAAATGGGGGCAGGATTTGACCAGATCTGAACCGGTTTTGTCCGGTTAATCGTATCAATGTAGTCTCTGACCGCATCCTCACTGATTTCGGAGGCAAGCCGGAAGGTGCGGTTTGTGAAGAAATTGAAGAAGCGGTCCTTGTTTTTCCCGTTCTTCAGGTAGAGGTCAAAGTCCCGGAACCACATTTTGAGTTCCTTATCCCCCAGATTGCGCCCGTTCAGCCAGCCCATGAAACACTTGTCCGCCCGGTTTCTGACCAGATAGTGCTGGTCATACCACAGCGTCAGCGGCATTCCGGTGGATCCGGAGGTGGAGGCCGAGTAAGGTTTCCGCTTTGCCATCTCATCTGACATCAGGTTTTTCTGTTCCTGACGGAGCGTCTCCTTGGTCAGGACCGGAATCTCAGGCAGCCTGTCCTCAACCAGAACCCCATTGCGAAACAGGTCGATCTCATCAAAGACACGCCGGTAATACACCGTATGCTGATAGGCATAGGTAACAAGTTTCCGGTACTTCTCCTCCTGATACGCCATCAGGGTTTCACGCGAACCGTGATACAGCCGATCGGCTTCCCTGATATAGGAGAGCGCCCCGGGCATCCGAACGGCATAATATGCCTGCGCCATCCATCTGTGAATCATTAAGGCTCCTTTCTGCTCAAAAGCTCTTTCTGATACGCCGCTTCATTCCCGGTACACGCCGGCTGCGCCATGGATTTCCCCGGGCCCACAGCCGGATCTGTCATCCGTCTGGAGCCGCTGCCTGAATGGGGGAGAACTGGTCCATCAGAAAGTCAGTTTCCTAACAAGTGCTTTCTTCTGAAAGAATGAAATCCCATAGCAGATGACCGAATCGTACCCGGTAAAACCTCGCAGGTACTCCTTTTCAATAATCTGCTGTTTTCCCTCCAGTGCATCCTTTTCCATGTCCTCTTCCTTATTGGACTTTTTTGCCTCGAGGATCATTCCACGTTTTTCGTATTTGTCTCTCGCATCAATGCAGGATCTGCCCAGCCCGTTTTCCTGGTTGGATTTCACCACATACTCCAGACCCGAAGTAATTTCCGTCAGAAAGGCATGATAATAGTTTTCGTGGTAGTCATCGTAACTGATGGTCTCAAAGAGGATATCGGTCATCACCCTGGATGCGGTTTCCTCGTCACCATCCCACAGCGCTTTCATCAGCGCCATCTGCTTTGAGCGGTCTGAGGCGAGGCTGTCCCTGAAATACGCGACAACCGTCTCCTTAAAAGTGTTTGAAATTTCCATGTTCGGGATCTTCAGATCCACTGTCTCATTTTCAGCATCGGGCTTTGTCTTTGTCAGATAGCCCCTCATCAACAGCATGCCCCACAAATGCTCTTCCGTCTCATGGAGCGTATCATAAGTCAGTTCATCCGAAATCTTCTGCCTGATTGTTCCGCCATTCATAAGCATTTCAAACTTATCGCTCACGTCAAAATCTGTTCTTTCCAGGAAGATCCGAAGAATCCGGTTATGGCTTGTATTTTTCCAGTAGTTCTTCGGTTTTGCCGTCGGGTCCTCCAATAATGCCGATAAATAGTTTGCCACATCCCACGGGCAATACACAGGCGTGTTCCCGATAAGGTATCCGTCGTACCATGAGCGGATTGCCCCGGCCTTACTCTCCAGATTCCCTTCTGCAAGCATCCTGTTTACTTCGTCCTGCGTAAATCCGAAGTATCTGGAAAATTTGTTATCCAGTACTGAGTAGAACGTGAAATTGTTCGTTTCGGTAAAAATGCTCTCTTTGGTAATCCGAAGGCATCCCGTCACAACAGCAAACTTCAGATACCTGTTTCCCTTCATTGCCGCATCGAACATTCCCCAGATAACATTCGACATCTTAGCGTAAAACTGATTTTCATCTGTATTCTGCTCACTTGCTTTTGTCAGGGGAATATCGTATTCGTCAATCAGGAGAATCACAGGTTTCTCATACACGGAAGCCATCATGCGCATGATCGTTTTGAGGGAATCTTTAATCTTCGCAATATCAGCCTTCTTTTCCATCAACCTGGAAAATGTGTTTTTATCTGTTTCCGCAACATTCGGACTTTTCAGCAGTTCCAGATGAGTGATGCAAATTTCCGACAGCTTTACCTGAAGTATCTCGTATGCTTCCTCAAAGGAAAGTCCCTCAATACCCTTTAGTGTCAAAGACAGAACCGGGTACTGATTCATCCATTCCGCACAAAACGCTTCATGCTTCATGATGTTCAGCCCGTCAAAAAGATCCCGGCAATTGCCCTTCTGAATGCTGAAAAAGCTTTCCATCATGCTCAGCATCATCGTCTTGCCAAAGCGGCGCGGACGGATAAACACCGTTACCTTGTTACCCGTACTGCTGAGCAGCTCATAGATCAGCTCTGTCTTGTCGACATAGTATTTCTTATCTCTGCGGATTTCATCAAAAGACTCACAGACTACCGGAATTTTCATGGTCTTTCTGCCTCCTTCAGAGGGTATTTCAGGCCGGGGAATCATCCTCCACCCTGCGTAACGAAAGGATACCACACTGAGGATGAAAAGAAAAGGATTTCAGCCCTGCAGGTGCATCATCAAAAAATGGAACGGGTTGCGGCTTCCGTGCGGGACGAGGAAAAAGAACCTGCTCAGTTGACGCGGAAAGAGAATATGCAGCCAGTGGTATCAGACGGGAATGAGCAGATGCGGAGGATATGTGAAACCCTCCATTCGGTCATGATGACTGACTATGTTTTACCGGGTCAAGTATACCAAAAAGCAATGCCTCGCTCAAGTGGTATCCGACGGACGGTTCAGATCCGACCATGCATCATGTATTGGTGAAAGGGGACGGAATCGGGGTGTTTACACCGGATTACAGAGAGGTCCATTCCGGTCAGTCTGTGGTCTGAATGTGTGCCTGCTGCTGCAAAGATATTCCAGATTCAGAAAAGATGGGTTCAGGAACTTCTCTGAAAAAGATTCTCTGTTGCGGGATTCGACGGAAAAAGGCAGCAGGTGAAAAATGTTTGAAAGCAACAGATTGCGGGTCAGGTGAGAACTGGCATGATAATCCCCGTACTCGGATTGCACAGAGACTGGGTCATTCGACTGAGGGGTGATCTGGAACCATTCCCTGTGTATAATCGGCCATAGAGCGACGCACTCTGCTTTATAGCCCTTTATGCCGGAGACACTGAACCTGTTACGCAGTTGTCCGGGCCTGTTACAACCCGCCGGTTAAACAGGCGAAGGTATAGTGTGAGTGCACAGGGACCACATGGAAGAAGCGCCGGAAAATCAGGGAAAAGGATGAGCGAAGAACCTCCCGGACTGTCTCGGGCGAGATGATCCTCCGTCCGTGATTCAGTCAGTACCATTGCCGGAGGCTGCATGAAGAACCGGGAGTTTATGAGCAGAAAAGCGCAGGAGGAAGATGGGAGAATATGGATTGAAAAGCGGTTTTTTACTGCCAGCTGGACTATGAACACGTGCCCTATCCGTCACCGGTGGGAGTTCCCAACGGAAATCTGGCGAACAACGGTTGCGGCGTATGTGCCGCATCCATGGTCGCGGAAAATCTGGCGGGGGTTTCTTTTCCGCCGGAGGAGTGCGCCGTACTGGCGAAAGCCTGCGGTGCACGGGAGGGATATGGAACGAATATGGACATCTTTGCGCCGGTGTTCGCCGAACGTGTCGGGCTTTGCACACGGAGGACGGAGGATCCACAGGAAGTGCTCCGCTTTCTGCAGGAAGGCCGCGGCATGGTGATCGCCAATCCCGCTGGGGACAGACCGGGGTACACAGGGCTTTTCTCGGACAGCGGTCATTTAATCGTGCTGGCAGAAGCCAGGGGAACGGAAATCCGCGTCTGGGATCCCATGTATCGGGTGGGAAGCGGACGCTTTGACCGCCCGGGGCGCGTCGGACGGGTTCGCCTGGAGGGAACGGATGCCTTCGCTGATTTTTCGGAAATAGAAAAAGACTGCCGGAAACGCACCTATTTCCTGTTCTGGACGAAGGACAGGAGTAACCCGTGACGACCCGGGGATCCGGCGGACTAATACCTTCCGTTCGTGCACGGCCTGCCTTTCCCGGAGAAGGGGCATCGGGGAGAAGCATGATCTTTGAGGACTGGATGGGATTTCTCTGGTTATACAGGTTATGGAGGGAAACACTGTCCTGACAACCTGAATGGTCTCTTTCCCTCCGGCGTTTTTTCCCGGATTTCGGTGATGAGGCGGATCCCAGGCCAGATCTTCGTGTACAGGGCCAGGCGTGCAGACGTTGCCTGCGGATGGGGAGTGGGTATGGGTAGAGGGAAGATCCTGATGCGGACTGCAACAGAGGCATCCCCGGATTTTTGAACCGGCTTACGACCAGTTCCGGATGGATAGGAAGAGCAACGGATTTATGGTCGGCCTTATATGCTTTGCCCGGCAGGTAAAGACTGCAAACAGGAAGACAGATAAGCTCTCCAATCGCCATCCGGGTCCGGGGCGATATGGAGAGCTTTCTCTGTCTGTGGGGGAATGTTGTTGAACCGGTTTCCCCAGAGGGGTGACAGTAATAGTCAGCGGGATCTTAGCCGCCCATCCTCCGCATCATAACCTCATATCAGTCCTGTCAGAGCTGGAACGGCAGGATAACACCGTTATTTGATGTGCTGAATCAGCACGATCTTGAATCCGGAAGGTGAACCCATGACCGCACTTTTGGATGATCCGGTTTCACCCACATCACCAAAGTCATTTTTGAATCCATGACTTTCGAGGATTTTATACGCCTCGTCGAAGTCGTCCACATTCATCCGAATAACAACACCATCTCTCGGTAACGGAAGAGAGGCTCTCGAGATGTCGACATGGAAACCGTTAACATCCTTCAGCCGACAGTCATTTGCTTTCATTTCACCGATTCCGATTCCTTCCTTTGTATGCCGCTTCTCAAAGCCGAGAGCCTCGAAAAGTTCGATGACGGGTTCCGGGTTATTGGTGACAATCTGCGGGTTGAAAGTGGTAATTTTCATAAGGTAATGCTGTTGCTCCTTTCATGTTGTCTTGGCTTTCGGCGCCGTATGATTGATATGGGACATGATTTGACAAACTGGCGCAGACCTGGCCCATTCCTTTCGTGCATTGGACAGTGCCCCTTGCTTCCCGGTGCACTTTGGATCACAGCCGGGGATAAGGGGAAACGATCCGGGAAACGGGTGGGCAAATGTGGTCAGCCTGGTTTCGTTTCCTATGGCCTGCAAATGATCTGACTAAATACATATGCCTGCTCCGAAAACAGGGTCGGCTGTTTTCAGCGCTCAAATACAACGCAGCCGGCCTCGGTCGGGTGGTCCATGAAGATGATTTCCTTTGCCTGACTTTGGTAACGGAGGATGCGCCAGGCGATGAGAAGATCGCCTCCGGCTCCGGCAGCCATGATTATTCCCAGAAACAGAACATCCGGCTGTCCGAGGAGGATGCCGGCCGCCATGGGCAGGACACCGAGGAGAATAAACGGCATGAGGATGCCAAACAGATAGTGTTCCTTTTTGAGCGGCACGAGACAGGTACAGTAAGGGGTCAGGGAAGGTTTCATGATACCAAACTCGATGTCCCCGAAACGGTGAGGCGTAAAGAGACTGAAGCAGAAGCCGTGAATCAGCTCGTGAAGGACAGTAAGGAGCAGGGCCAGGATCACGATGATCACGTAATGAACCTGCGTGAAATCCAGACGGTGATGGACCAGATAGAACAGTCCATACCCGACCACAAACAGAAGGAGCATCAGGCACAGGGTAAACCCGTTGGCTTTTCCCATACGAATGGTCAGGTCATGGCGTGTATATCCCTGCTGCTCCAGTTCTTCTGATGTTTTTTCAAATCGATCAAGTCTTTTTTGCTCTGCCGCTGAAAGCGGCTTCTTATCGTTTCCCATAAGCAAATGCCTTTCTTTTGGTACAAGGTAGATCATGCAAGTCAATTGACCTGTTAGAAGAGAATAACATTGCTCTGCAAGCACACGCTTTGCAGAGCTTTTTTATTGACCATACATGCCGGAAGCGTCATTGAAGATTTGAAGAAGGGGAGGGATAAAAGACGTTCATGTATGCTCATTTCAGTACCTTGTCCATCGGCTTTTCCTGGGCTAGCTCATCGACCAGCTTGTCCAGCTGTCGCATCTTCTTCTCCAGGGGATCTTCGATGGTCTCCACCCTGACCCTGCACACTAATCCCGTGATCAGTTCAGATTTCGGGTTCCATACAGGAGCCATCGAAAGGAACTGGCCGTAGGTCAAACCGTCAAGAATGTCCATACCCACATAGCCGGTCAGCCAGCGGATGCATTCATCAACCTCCGGCTTGGTGCGGCCGTTCTTTTCGGTCTTGGCGACCAGAGCTGCATAGACTCTGTTGAAATCCATATCGAAAACGTTCTGTCCTGGCATGTCAGCTCCTCCACAGGTTCAAAGAGAGAAAGGCCCTCCGCACCGCCTTGCCCACAAGTGGCAGGGGGATTGGAGGGGAAGTTTTACTACTTTAAACCGTCGTTACTTACTGGAAGCCTTTTCTCTAGATTCCTTTTCAACGGTGTCAATATAGTTCTGAGCATATGTGGGCGTAATCTCGAAATCCTCAGAAATCTCTTTTCTGATCCTCGCATTATCTGCCCCCATCTTTTTGTAGGCATGAATAGCAGCATAGATGTTGCTTGACCTCTCCTGTGCCTCGCGTACATTCCTAGGTTCATACGCTAACAACATGATTTTTTCCACCTCCACAAAGTGCTCGTCCAAGTACTTGAGCAAATAACCCTTTTCTTTGCAAATCCTGACTGTTTCGGCAATTCCTAACGGCCGATCTTCCGGATGTTTTTTTCTCTGTTCATCGAACACATGGCAAAAACCAATGTATTCCTCAATAATACCGCCACGGTAATCTCCGCATATAACTCGGGCAGTAAAATCCGGTTTCCCTTCCTTTCCACCAAAAAATTCCGAGCTGTCCTAATGACATGACTAGATATATAACAACTCAACGTTATTGATTCTCCCAACGAAAAGGCGTATAATAGAGGATATCTTCGATCAGGGGGATTCCTCAATGGCCAGAAAAACAGTACCTCTTGAGATTAATGAAAACGATTCTGCTGCGTTACTGCGTATGAG
>JAFUBF010000405.1 GCA_017460325.1 Clostridia bacterium
GGGAATCCGAATCGACCCCTTACTGTATTTGCAACCCGCCTGATCCAGCTTTTCCGCAAACCGGGCAACTGCCTCCGGGCCGGGATACAGCCCGATATGCTTTTTATTTGCCGCAAAATGAATGATATTGTGTCCCTGCCACCAGGTAGGCATCGACCATGAAATCTTCTCTGTCGCATCGGGCAGCTCTTTCCGGATCGCCTCCCGGACACTGCGAAGCGGACACTGAATCTCCTCGTCCTGCGACAGAATATACTCCTCTGTCGTTTCCGGTGCCTTGCCACAGTAATGGTCCTGTTCTACTTTCTTAAAGCTGTGTCCGCACTTTGGACATGCCCACATGCGCCTCACCTCTGAATCTTTCATTTCCTGTCCGCGAAATCATACGCCTTCCGAACCCATGTGAGCAGTTCCCCGTCCAGTTCCTCCTGCCTGCTGACGACGATATGATGTGTCCATCTGCCCGGATAAGGTTCCGTTTTAACCGCAATCCGCTCAGATTCCAAAGGAGCCGGAAGCCCGAGAGTGATCACCATATAGCCATCCGGCAATTCCGCCTTTCGTTTCACTCTCGCAAAAGAGACACAGGCAAAGACATGCCGGTTGGACAATGTAATCTGCGTCTTCCCGACACGCTTATGCACCTCCGGAAATGTGTCATACAGCCGTTCTTCAAAGCTCAGATATAAGTCCAGCGCGTCCTGATGTCCGTTAAAGAACATCCACGTGTTCACATAAGGTTGCCGCATCGCTCCTCACCTTCTGTTCTCCCGTCTCCATGGCAGTTCCGGCTATTCCATTCAGAAATAACGGGATCCACCACAATCAGGAGTTTCATGAACAGTTCCCATTCCCGTCTGGCAACTTCCCACTATCTGACCTCATGATCCCGCGGTTTTCTGACCGTGGGATATAACCCGTTGATTCGCCCATAACAAGGACAGTTCCTGTCGTGGTCATTGATAATCCCACAGGCCTGCAGTTGGGAATAGATGGTCACTGCACCCACATACTTAAACCCGCGCTTTTTAAGATCCTTGCTGATCCTGTCCGAAAGGCCGTTACTGACCGGTACCGCTCCGGTATCGTGGCCCTGGTACAGGATTGTTTTGCCATCTGAAAAGCCCCAGATGTAATCACAGAAGCTGCCATACTCTTTCCGCACTTCCTGATAGCACCGGGCATTGTTGATGATCGCATGCACCTTGCGTGGTGACCGAATCATCCCCTCCGTGTTCAGAATACGTTCCACGTCGGAATCACCGTAAGCCGCGATTCGGTCATAGTCGAAATTGTCGAAGCACTCCCGGAAGATTTCACGCTTTTTCAGCATCATCATCCAGTTCAGACCACATTGCATGCACTCGAGACACAGGTGCTCAAACATGTGCCGGTCGTCATGCACGGGAACGCCCCATTCTGTATCGTGATATTGCCTGTCCAGCACATCCGCTGTATCCCATCCGCAGTAACTCATTCCAAATACCGCACGGCCTTTCCTGTCGCATTCGCATATTCAATCTCGGACCTGGTGCTGTACCCGATATAACCGCCGACGTTAATGACGAAAATCTCATCCGCCATATCGATCTTGCGCTTGTGCATGTCATCCAGCATTTCCTTGGTACCCTCCGACCAAACCTCATCATCCCCGGAGTGGCCGAAAAGTCCCACGCTGATGACAATATTCCCCTCCAGTGTCAGGCGCTTCTGAGCCTCCATGAATGCGCCCTTAAAACGGGTGCTGCCACAGAGGGTGATGACTTTATACTTTCCGACCATGAACGTGCTCCTTTCCCTGAAAAAGTCGAATTCCTTCCTGACAATCTAATCTTTTTGCCTATTTATATGATCTCGCATAGAAGAATATCCATTATGCAAAGTTCCTTAAACCCAACGACTGATATGCAGATGCTGCCTTCGCCTGAAAGTCAACCTTTTCCCACATGGTAAACAAAGGTAACGTGATAATTCAGTCGTATCCCTGTATCGAATTGCCAGCTTCAGCCATCGCTTTCCTTTTCTGTGCGCGCATGGAAGAAAGGCAAATTCGCCTGCCCTTCCTTCCTGACTCTATCACCTGCGAAGTTTCAATCATGTGCTCCAGTACAATCGGAATATCCTGCTCCAGATCAATTTCGATCAGTTCCCTATAGGTAATCTCCTTCTTTCCAATGATCGCATCACGGATGATCTCTTCAAGAATGGGATACATTTCGCGATCGGAATCAAAGGCGCTTTGATATCTGTAAAAGCAAATCAGCTTATACCTCATGACGGTGCATATGGATGACAAGGCCAGGAGTTTATCATAATAAATATAATGCTGTGGTGGATGACTGTATTCTTCGCCACGACTGTCTTTCAGCTGAGGAACAATAAACTGATTCTCAAATTCAGTAAAAAAGGATTCCTCCATTATGCCATTCCGTATCTTAACCAATTCCGCCATCCGTTTGTATAAATACCGATCACACTCCTCTTCTATCCTTTCCGTCTCGTTCCTTCTGAAACAAAGCTCATAGACATTTATCATCTTTTCACCTTCTCCACCTCTTTACTCACAGGCTTCGTTGTCGGCATTGACTTTACCCAACTGAAAGAGACGGCCGCTTGTTGCCGCACTAAATGCTTTTTCTGCCCTGATAAAATTCCCGTCATTCTGCTGATTTCGTTCAAGCTTCCTTCCTGATATTCCTGCATCTGCCTCTATTTCGGGTTCTACCCTCGCAACCTATGGCCTCACAGTATCTGGACGTCCCCCCTTCTGAGGGCACCTGCGATGAAATCAGAAAGTGGTCGTGACACATATTTCTTCCAGACCACAGCGCCAAACGAGGGCCTCACTGCTTTCCGGCCCCCGTATCTGACACAATCCCTTCATTTCAGACCTGTTCCCGCATACATATGCAGATCTTCTCAGGAACACAGACCTGTCAGCATTCAGATTCTGTAATCACACCGCTGGCACTGCGTCATCTTCTGCTCCGTTGAATCATGATAACGATGTATTGTTTTGGCTTTGTCTAATCCTTGAGTCGCAGATAATGAAGGGAATCATAGAATTCCCGTGCCAGATCATCTTTCAACTTATCATCCGTCGGATTGAAGTCAAGCGGTTTTATTGCGCCACTGATCGTTGAATTCTTATATTCCACGATCAGTAGTTCATCACTTGTTTCGATAATGAAATCCGCGTTCTTGAGCACATGAATCTTAGCGTTGCAATATTGATCTCGGATCTCACCGGTTGCTCACAAAGCCTTACTGCAGTCAATCTGACAGACGCCATTCTCTTCAGTGAGCATCATGTTCATGCTTCACCTCGCATATCATACACTTCATTGAGCAGGCTTTCATCGGCGTTCATGATATGGTTGAAGACCAGATCATCCAATCGTTGTGCTGATTCGCTATAGATCGTCTGACCATTGGGTTCTTCCGGGATAACACGTTGCATATCCTCAGGGAGTTCAGTGCTTCCACGGTACAGATTGTGGAATAGCACGTCCTCTGTCTTTTCCCTGCGGATTTCGAGGTATTTTGCAAAGTTATAGCTATGGGTCGCAATAAACATCTGCACACCATGCCGCTGGAGTTCCAGAAGAGCATCAACAAGAACAGGATACAATTCCGGGTTCAGGTTCGCTTCCGGCTCGTCCCACAAAAGCACAGATCCAGATTCCAGAAGACCATTCCGGA
>JAFUBF010000406.1 GCA_017460325.1 Clostridia bacterium
GAGCTCATGTCGATGAATACGGCGGTCTTGGGCATCTTCTCAGCCAGTTTGTCATCCTCCAGCATGACGGACTTGACGTGCGGGCTGTTGGGCAGCATGGTGAGGACCAGATCCACCCCTTCCACAGTCTCGGAAGAGGAGCCGCAGATGACGGCGCCAGCCGCCTTCATCTCTTCCAGGGTGGCAGCGTTGCGGTCATAGACGTGGAGTTCGTGGCCTGCCTTGAGCAGGTTCTTTGCCATGGGCTTGCCCATAATTCCAAGACCGATAAATGCGATTTTCATAGATGTTTTCTCCTGTTCTGTTATGATTCAAATGGTTGTATTCGCATCAGGACAATGCCTGAACGGGATTGATCCCTGAATGGAACACCGAACGGGGAACAGTCGGAGCGACAATGCTCATGGGACTGTCTCTGCCGTCCTCTGGCTGGCTTACGCTTCTTCGGCGAGCTCATAGAACCGGATCCAGAGGCCGGTCTCATCGCGCAGGCCGGTTCCGACAAAGTGATTCCTGTGGAGGAACGGGGCCAGACGTTTGGAGTCGGTGATAAAGGTCGGTACGGTGTGGAAAGGCTTCGGACGGTCGCCGTTGGTAAACCAGGCGTTGTTTTCCACATAGATGTGACACGGCTGACCGTCTATATCCGTGCCGGTCAGCATGTACCGGGCAGACATATGGCGCACCTCATTGGCATTTGTGACCTGCGTATCAACGCCACAGGGCTCTATGATGCCGTTAAACAGCTCACCGTATACCTTGCCCTTGAAGGGAATCATCTTTACGTGACCGATTTCGCTGTCCAGCTCAACCGTCCCCTCCGGATCTGTTTCCACCAGTACCTCAAGAAAGGGTTTTTCAAGATGTTTCATCGCTACCTCCGTTATCTGACCAGACAGGGTTTCTTGTGATCATAGGTCCAGCCGGGAATCAGGTACTGCATGGCCTTGGCATCATTGCGGTCATGGGAGGGCAGGCTGTTGTACAGCGCATTTGCGGCCATGACACGGTCCATGTTGATGTGGACGCCCAGACCGTTCCCCTCCGGAACCTGCAGCTTTCCATTGATGATCTGCGGGGTATCCTCCAGCAGATTCTGTCCATCCTGCCAGATCCAGTGCGTATCCAGCGGTGCCGGCTCCCCGACAGCCGCCGCACCGGTCTGCGCAAAGGCGGCCAGCGTGATATCAAAGTGATTGTTTGAATGAATGCCCCAGGTAAGGCCCCAGCTGGTCAGCAGCTGGCTCATCCGGATGGCACCATCAAAACCCCAGAAGTGCGGATCTGCAAGGATAATGTCGCAGGCATTCAGACTGACCGTGTGATAGAACTGACGCCAGTCAACGGCAATCATATTGGTGGCCACCTGGAACTGTGTGGCGTTTTTGAATTCCCGCATGATCTCACGGCCGGAATAGCCGCCCTCAGGCCCGCAGGGATCCTCCACATAAGTAATATACTCATGCATGTCCCGACAGAGTGCAATCGCCTCTTTGAGGCTCCAGGCGCCATTGGGATCAATATTGATACGGGCGTTCGGGAAACGCTTCTTGAGGGCCCGGACGGTTTCCATTTCCGTTTCACCGGCCAGCACGCCGCCCTTCAGCTTGAAGTTGCGGAAACCGTACTTTTCAGCGACTGCCTCCGCTTCCTCAACCACCCGGGCGGGGGTCAGGATCTCTTCCCTGCGCAGGCGGAACCAGGGATCCGGGGAGTCATGCTCATCCAGATACTGCATTTCCCCCTGGGGAACCTTATTCTTGTCGGAGGCGTAGAAGAGATAGCCCAGGACCTCCACCTCTGTGCGCTGCCTGCCCTCCCCCAGCAGCTGGCACATGGGAATCTCCATGTACTGACCGAGCAGGTCAAGCAGGGCACATTCAATGGCCCACTCGCTCTTGACGACAAACTTGAGTTTGGAGATTTCAAGTTTCTGAATTCCCTCTCCGTCCTCGCCAAGATCATGGTTAAAAACCCTGTGAATCTTCTGCATGATCTCCCTGTATCTGACCACAGGGGTATCGACCACCAGTTCACGCATGGCGTTCAGGCATTCACAGGTGTAATCCCCTCCGTGAATTTCGCCGATGCCGATGTGTCCCGCAGAGTCGGTCAGGATGACCAGATTCCGGGTAAATACCGGTGCATGTGCGCCGGAGAGGGTCATGAGCATGCTGTCATATCCGGCAACCGGAATGACCTCCATCTTTGTAATGATCGGGCTGTTCATCATGCATTCCTTTCTTCTGAGGATTCAGAGTTCTGACCGGATGCCGTTCCCGGAGCGCAGATCGCTTTCATGAATCGGACAATGGGCTGAAGTTCCGGAAGCGGATCATTTTTGAGCTGGTCACGGGTGGGCATATCCCGGAGTTTGACGTCCTGCGTGTAGAACTGGTTGGCCAGATAGACGGCGCAGACATCGTTCTGAACCCGAACGGCGCCCAGGTTCGGCACTGCCCCGCTGAGCTCGTGCAGATGCGTTTCAAGGGTATCAGGAAGCGGGTCCTCCGTCTGCGCATACAGGTGGAACTGACCGGCAAGTTTCTCATTGGACAGGAGGACACGCCTGAAATGGTTTGATTCCAGAAAATCCACCTGGCTCTTCTGTTCCAGCAGATTGTCGTGGAGCAGCAGGAAATCACCGGAAAAAGTCCGGGGCAACTGTCCCCTGATCAGGGAGCCGGAGAGAAATCTGAATGTCTTTTTTGTGCTTGCCCTGTTCAGATAGTGGATGGCAATCTCCCATCCCTGAACAGGCAGGCCCGATTTTGTGCAGGAAAATCCCTGCCGCAGAAGCAGCGGATTGCTGTCCCGGTAAACCGGCAGGATCCGGAGCGCTTCAAATTCTGACAGTGACAGGCCATTGCGTCCGGTATAAACGGCAGATGCATCCTCCGGGCACAGTCCGTACAGGATGTTCGCCTCGGCAATCCGGTCATTGTACTGGTTACGTTTTTTTCGAAACCAGAAAATGTAGAAAAGAAACAGGGCACCGAGAAGAAGACACAGCGGCAGCCAGAGTCGGAACATAAAGAGCAGGACAACAACCATGAGCAGCGTAAAACAGACAATTGCGACAATCTGAAGCGACTGCCGCTGCTGCCGTATCGCCTCCATTGTCTGATCCAGTGTCATCCGATGATTTGTTTCCATATTCCTCCACCCATACTGAGAAGTTGCGATGTGATCCGGCCATTTCGATCATTTCCGGGGCCTTGCCCCGAATCAGCAGTACCGGTTCAGGAAACCGAGAATGACTTTCTTAACCGCAGGCTGGAACAGTTCGCGAGTCCCGTGTCCACCGTTTTTGACGACATAAAGATCGGTCTGGTGTTCAAGACCGGCATCCACCAGTTTCCGGTAGAAGTCCTCGCTGATGTACAGCGGAACCAGCGGATCCTGGTCACCGTGGAGAATGATGATCGGCGCGGTATGCTCGTTGATGAAATTCGTCGGACTGGCCGCATCGCTCCGCTCGACCATGGTCTTCGGGTCGCCGCCCACAAGGGCACCGCCATGCGTTTCCTCAATGGAATGCCAGCGATGTGCCGGATTCTTCATCCGTTCAATTTCAATCAGATTGAGGCGCTTCACGTCCACCGGTCCAAAGTAATCGACGGCCCCCTGAACGGTTGAGGCGTAACCGGCCCACTCGTCCGAGTCGAAGCCTTCCGTATTCATGGCCATCCAGGACGAAAGATGACCGCCGGCTGAGCGTCCCATGGTAAAGATATGATCCGGATCCAGGTTATACTCTGCGGCATGGGCACGCAGGAACCGAACAGCCGTCTTGCAGTCAATGAGCTGGTCCGGAAAATGTCCGAGACTGCTGTTCCGGTAAGTGATACAGGCAACGGCAAATCCGTTTTCCGCAAAGAAAGCCATCTCGGCCGCCATCAGGTTCTTGTCACACTTGCGCCATCCGGCACCGTTTATCCAGACGATGACCGGCTGCAGCCCGGTTGAAACCTCATCATCCCGGCCGGCGGCCAGACGCATTTCGCTGTTCCCGTTCTGCAGCATAAGGGACATGTACAGATCAAGAGGATTGCCCTCAAGATCCTCAACATGGGAAAAACAGATATTATCAATAAAGTTGATGCTTCTGCGTTCCTTCCCCGGGTCAATTTCGTAACGCATTTAAATCGCCTTCCTTGTGTTCTTCAAAACATTCCCGGAACGGGAATCCTTCTACGGTGATATTCTGCCCTTTTCCCTCTTACAGGGAAGCGGTTTTTATGGAGCGGACAATCAGTTCGGCCGCCTCTTCCCAGTGCGCCATGAAATGCGGAATGAACCCGTGACATGTGTCATCAAAGCGCTTCATGGTCACCTCCACGCCAAGCGATGCGAGCCGCTTTCCAAGTTCTTCGTTCTGGAAACGGAAACCGCATTTGGCTGCGGAAATGATGACGGTTCTGGGCAATCCTCTCAGCATCTCATCCGGAGCTCCCAGAGGATAGAGATAGGGATCCTCCATGATGGCAGCATTATCATCGCTCATCAGGACCCCAAACCCGGCACTTCTGTGATCCTGGGTCTTCCAGTACTGGGGAACATCCCGGACGCTTTCATCATACCGCATGTCTGCCGGCCCGTAACCGTCCACCAGCAGGCAGTAAGGGCATTCACCGTTGACTTTCGCATGCATGCCGCAGGCGATGGTGATCATGCCGCCGGCCGAGTATCCGCCCATGGAAATCCGCTTTTTACTGCATCCCCAGTCCTCACAGTGGGCATAGGCATACCTGGCTGCATCACGGCACTGGTCCAGGAAGACGGGGTACGAGGCAAACTCGGTTGTCGTATAATCCACGTCGACCACGACGCCTTCAATCTGATCGGCCAGCCAGGCGCTCCACAGGGTGTCATTGGGCATATGCCCGATCAGGAATCCGCCGCCGTGCACATTGATATGCAGCGGAGCATTTTCCTTTTTGTTCTTTGCCGTAAACAGGTAAATCCTGTACGGCCATCCGGAAACGGCCGGCATGTCTATGGTTTCCATGGTGGCCAGTTCATCGAAGTGACGGCACGCTTCGGGAATGTCCGTATCGCCGTCAAACTTACGGTTTGACTGCATGTCCCGGGCCATGATTTTGCGCATTTCCTGAGTCAGAGCCACGATTCATTACCTCCCACTTTCCTGGTGTCATTCAGGTCTTTCAATCCATTCAAACAGAGTCGCAGCATTCCATCCGGCATGTCCGGATGGAATGCTGCGGATGTTTCCGCCTGCAGGGTCAACCGTCGCCGATCATCCTGTGAGGGGAAAGAAACCATCTCTTACTTCGCTTTCTTCCTGTTCTTAATCGCTTTCGTAATGATGGGTCCAACGACGCTGTAGACCGCAATCAGGATGAAGATCAGGGAAATCGGACGGGTCAGGAAGCGCGTCACGTCGCCTCTTGCATAGGAGCAGCCGATACGGAAGTATTCCTCAATCTTGCTGCCCAGAATAAAGGCGAGCATGAGCGGGGTCATCGGCATGCCGAACATGTCCATGATAACACCCAGAATGCCGAATCCGAACATCAGCCAGACGCTGAACATACTGGTGTTGGCTGTAAAGGAGCCCATGAAGCAGATCATGAGGATGGCGCTGAAGAGGTAATGATAGGGCGCCTTCAGCAGATAGGGGAACCATTTCTTGGTAAAGAGTTCGGTCACAAAGATCAGTACAGCGGAGATCAGCACGATCAGGAAGATCAGCGCCGCCAGAACCGGATTGGTCTGAATGAACATGGGGCCGGCGGTCAGTCCGTGAATCGTCATGGCAGAGAGCAGCAGCACGGTTGTGCCGTCGCCCGGGATGCCCAGGGAAATCATGGGAATCAGTGCGCCGCCGACGCCTGCGTTGTTGGAAACCTCCGTCGCCCAGACACCGGGTTCGTAACCGGTGCCGAACTTTTCAGGATGCTTGTCCATTTTCTTGGCCTGGCCGTAGGCGATCAGGTTCGAGATACCAGAGCCCATGCCGGGCCAGGGCAAATTGGTGGATGCCCTTCTTATCCCGCATACAAGAACTGGGATACACTGGTATTCTAACTCCAGCTCTTGTATGCGGGTTATTTGTGTTTTCAAGAAAGAACAGGAGCTGTATGCCGGATAGTTTTCTAGCATC
>JAFUBF010000407.1 GCA_017460325.1 Clostridia bacterium
CATCAGGAAGATGTCCACCATGGACATCTCATCGATGATCAGGGCGGCAACATCCAGGGGATAGTCCTCATCCCGGATAAAGGTCGCCTCTTCGCCGCTGTACTCAAGCAGGCGGTGCAGGGTTCTTGCGTCTCTTCCGCAGGCCTCGCTCATCCGCTTGGCCGCCCTTCCGGTAGGCGCCGCCAGCGCCACTTTCTGTCCCTTCAGGACGTTCAGAATGCCCTTGATGATGGTGGTCTTGCCCGTCCCGGGACCGCCCGTGATGATACAGATGCCGGACTCTGCTGCCATGCGAATTGCCTGGCGCTGCTGTTCGTGAAGGGTAATGCCCTCCTCCCGCTCCATTTTGGCAATCTGCCGGTCGGGGTCGGTACGAACCTCCCGGGGCTTTTGCTCCATCAGTTCCTTGAGGCGGCAGGAAATGAACTTTTCCGCCTTGTACAGATTCGGTTCATAGACCGCAATCGTTTCACTGCCATCCGTTTCATCCGGGACGATTTCCGCCACCAGATCCCGGGAAATCAGCATGGAATCCAGCTCCGTCTCCAGGAGACTCACGGGCAGACCCAGGGTACTCCGGGTAGATTGAACCAGATCCGGCCGGGGCAGATAGCAGTGCCCCACGACCATGGACGCCTCCCGCAGGGTGTAGTGAAATCCGGCGTGAATCCGGAACGCACTGGTCCTTTCAATTCCCACCGATTCGGCAATGTGATCGGCCGTTTTGAACCCGATGCCCTCAATATCCTCCACCAGACGGTAAGGATTCCGGGTAATGACCTCCTGTACGCGTTCGTTGTATTCCCTGAAGATTCGAACGGCCAGACTGGCGGGAATATCGTAATTCTGGAGGAACAGCATGGCCTCCCGCTCCTCCGCCTGCTCCGCATAGCTTTCGGCGATCATTTTCGCCCGCTTCTGCCCGATCCCGCTGATCTCGGTCAGGCGCTCCGGATGCTCCGCGATGACGGTCAGTGACTCATCCCCGAAATGCTGCACGATCTCCCTGGCAGTGGACCGGCCAATGCCCCGGATCATCCCCGATCCCAGGTACCGCTCGATACCGGACCGGGTCTCCGGCGGATACACTTTGACCGTGCTCACCTTGAACTGATGGCCATACGTGGGATGCTCCACCCAGGTTCCATCCAGATCAAGCCGCTCCCCCTCGCCGATTGGCGGCATAATTCCAATCGCGGTAAAACGCCGTTTTCCGGCACGTACGGTAATTACGGTATAGCCGTTTTCATCGTTCCGGTAAACCGTTTCCTCCGCCACTGCACTCAGCATCTCCATGGGAACAGCATCCTCCAAACTCAAGACAATTAGGCCACACGCCGGTTATGTGTTGGCCCGGTTGCGCACCGGCCCGCGGATCAGATCCCCCGCCGCAATCTCCCCGGTGCAGGGAATTTCCACCCTTTGCAGCGGTACGCTGACCCGGTCCAGCTGTGCCCCCGTTCCGGCATCCCGAATGGATTCCACCGGGAACTGTACGATTCCATCCGGGGTGACCGCCTCAAGCACCTCCCCGCGGAAAAAGCGGTTCCGCATTTCCACCAGGGCAATGCCGCCGGACACCTCCAGCACCCTTGCCATGTACTCGGCGGCCTGCCGGGTTCCGCTGGCCATGCCGGGCACCGCCGGCGGCCCGAAGTAAAAACCGGTATCATATACGCGGTGGCTCACCTTATCCAGTTCCTCCCGCCAGCGCCGGAGGAATGCAGAATCCGGTTCCGCGTCCTTAAGGCAGGCATCCATCACCTTGCGGTAGGCCAGACCGACCGTGGCCACATACAGTTCATTTTTCATACGCCCTTCGACCTTGAAGCACGCAATGCCACTGCGCATCAGCCTCGGCATGTGCTCAATCATGCAAAGGTCATGGGCGGAAAGAAGGGTATCCCCCTGCCCCTCGGATTCCAGGATCTCCCAGGGTTCCTCCGGGTGTTTTCGTTCCAGCAGGCCGTAGGACCATCTGCAGGGCTGTGCACAGTCCCCGCGATTGGCACTGCGGCCAAGAAGGGCCGCACTCAGCATGCAGCGGCCGGACCAGGACATGCACTGGGCCCCGTGAATGAAGGACTCCACTTCCATGATCCCATCCAGCTCTGCCGCCATCTCCTCCAGCTCTGCCAGGGACAGTTCCCGGGCAGCCACAATCCGGGACGCCCCCAGATCCCGGTACACCCGGGCAGAGGCGGCATTGGTGGTATTGGCCTGGGTGCTGACATGAATGTCAATCCCCGGACAGTTCCGGGCCATGGCTGCAATCATGCCCAGATCCGACACGATGAGGGCATCCGCCCCCAGATCCCGGGCATGGGCTGCCGCCCGGAGCATCCCCGGAATATCCCGATCCCGGGCAAAGATGTTGAGCGTCACATGGACCTTTTTCCCGCGGGCATGGGCCTCGGCAATGGCGGATCCCAGCATTTCGCTGTCAAAATTATCCGCGCCGGCCCGCAGGCTGAACTGATCCATACCGCAATAAACGGCGTCTGCGCCGAAGCGCAGCGCCGTCTGAAACGTCTGTCGGTTTCCTGCCGGAAGCAGGAGCGTCGGTGTTCGCATTATAATCCTCTGCTTCTGTCGTATTCCTCCCACAGCGGACGGTACATGGCCACTGCGGCAGTGTGTTCCTCCATGGTGCGTGAGAAGTAGAGCTCCGAAGAGTTCGGATCCTTGGAACAGAAAAAGAGATACTTCTGCGCCAGGAACTGCTCATCCGGATACAGGGCCGCTACCACCGCGTCCATGGAGGGATTGCAGATGGGCCCCACCGGCAGTCCGTGGACCAGATAGGTATTGTACGGGGATTGAACGGTCAGATCCGTCTCCGAAAGAGACATCTTCTCTGACCCGCTGACATATTTGACCGTCGCATCCGACCCCATGGTCATGTTCTGCTTGAGCCGGTTGTGAAAGACCGCGCTGACCTTGGCAAAGTCCATCTTCTTGGCCTCCGTCTCGATCATGGAGGCCATGGTGAAGATCTCGTCCATGGTCAGTCCCAGCGACTCCGCCCGCTCCGCATAACTGCTCAGATAGGCCGCATTGGTCTGATTCAGCAGTTTCTTGATGATGTCATCTGCCGTGGCACTGGTATATACCTCATAGGTATTGGGCGACAGATACCCCTCCAGCAGATAGATCCGGCCCTGTGCGCGGTCTGAATTCATGATTTCCTCCACGAACTCATACCCGCGGTAGCTTTCCCCGGTTTTACAC
>JAFUBF010000408.1 GCA_017460325.1 Clostridia bacterium
CCGAAGCGGAAGGGGCCCCGTCCTCCCCGATATAGGTCCACCGGCCCGTCCGGTGCGGATGCCTCCTCGATAATTCTACCGCCCTCTGTCACAGCCATGTTCTCTGCCAGCTGTACAGACGGCAGCACATACGCAAAGGTTTCCTCAATCGTACGCTCCATCCCGTTGGGCATTCCGCCGGTATCGGTTTCCGTTGAGGCGAGGACTCCCTGAAATCCCGTAATCACGCCGCTGGAAAAGGCCGTTCCAGACGGGACGGATACCTGCTCAAATCCCGGCTGATCATACAGCCAGGGATCACCGGGCTGCAAAGTCAGTTCCCCGTCCCCTTCAAAGACGATGCGGACATTCCCGGTAAAATGGAACTCGCGGAACTGATTTGATCCGATCAGGCGGATGTTGACCGTATCCTGCGCCGCCTGATTGGCTTTTGTGTGCGGGGATCCGCCGAAAACATCTTTCTGAACATAGCGGACCAGACCGGCTTCATTCACATCAATGATGGTTTTCAGCTTGTCGTTGTATGTGTTCAGCTGATCCACGTGCAGTTCCGGCCCGTTAATCAGGATCACGGTTCCTCTGGCATGATCAAGGATGAGGGTGTTGCTCTCATTGTCCCAGGAAACACCCCCTACCCCATTCCTTCCGGTTTTTCCGAATCCATCCGGCGTTCCCGGATCCCTCTGCGTAAAGTTGGTGGAGGCAGTAATGTTGCTGGTCGAAATGATTTCACTGCGGGTTCTGAAAAGGCTGTATGCCAGATAATCCCCCGGCGCTTCCAGATAAGGGTCAACGGTTGCACTGTCCGTAACTCCGGAAAAGACGGAAACCGTTGTGCCTCCGGAAATCTGAACGGATTCTTCCCTGACGTATCCGTGAACCATCCCGCGATTTCCGCCGCCCTGTCTGCCCTCTCCCGCAGCATACGAAAGCACCCCCATGGACAGCAGCGCAGCGCCCAGAATGAGAAGGATCCTCTTTAATGCTGCTTTGGCTTTCGGCACTGGATGACTGATAGGGAGACATCCTTTGACAAACCGGTGCGGCCCGTGTCCTCTCTTCATGCTTTTTCCCTTACTGCTTCACTGCGTCTGCAATTTCTTTTCCGGCGATACGGCCAAAGACAAAGGAATCGCCAAGACCGGATCCATCCACCCGCTGACGGCCATGGAAACCACCCGTCACTTCGCCGGCGGCATACAGTCCGTCGATAGGATTGCCCTCCGTATTGACCACCTGGGTCTTTTCATTGATCAGCAGGCCGCCCATAAAGTAATGCGCCCCGACGCCCACCTGATAGCCGTACAGTTTCCCATCGATGGGCTGCAGTTTCTCACGGCCAAATACCGTATCTACTCCACCGTTTGCGGCATCCTCGTTCCATTTCGCGATGGTTGCCGCCAGCCCCTCCGGGTTGATTCCGAGTTTTCCGGCCAGTTCCTCCGGGGTCTCCGCCGCCACCATAAAGCCCTTTTCAATCAGGCCGGTGTGCATTTTCTCATTGAAGCTGCTTTCATCAAAGATACCGTATACCAGGCTGTCTTCCTGCGCCAGGATATCGCCCGCGATTTCAAACGCTTCTTTCGCAAAGCGCTCACCGGATTTGTTCACGTAGATCGCTTCGCCTCCGTTCCACAACCCGAATGACATGAACATGCCGGATCCCGGAATGACGCTCGGGAAGGTCTGGATTTCCCCCAGATCAACCGCCTCCGCGCCAACCGCCTGCGCCATCAGCAGACCCTGACCGGTTGTCGGTGCCACCTCATCGGTAATCACACCGGCCAGGGCAGAATTGACCTTTGCAATCAGCTCCGGATTC
>JAFUBF010000409.1 GCA_017460325.1 Clostridia bacterium
ATGTACGTCGTCTCAACGCGCATGAATCCGCGCAGGATGACGGACACGGAAAGCATGATGAGCACATCGTGCAGAAGGCCGATAATGGCGGCCAGACCGGAGAAAAAGTCAAACCGGATGGCAATGTACAGAAGCATCAGCACAGAGGCCACCAGTACGCTCTTGATGGCGTTGTTGATCAGGTCACGGCCGGCAACGGCGCCCACACGGGAAAGGTCCACGTAACGGATGTCGGGATACTTCTCAGAGAGACTCTTCTCGAACTCATTACGGAGCTCATCCGTATTGTCCTGATCACTGATTCGAATCTGGACCTCGTTGTCCTGACCGACCTTGGCAATCTGGGCATCCGAGATGCCATTGGCAGCAAGAACAGCGGAAATGTCGGCGGTATCAAAGTCTTTTCCCATGTTATAGGTCATCAGCGTACCGCCGGTGAAATCGACACCGAGATTCAGGCCATGACCGGTCAGTGTCATAACCAGTGCGATCAGCATGATTGCCAGCGATACCATGAGGCAGGGCTTCATGCGATTCTTAATTTGGATATTCATTCTCTGTTCCCCCCCGATTACCCGATATAAAGTTTCTCGTTTTTAATGCCGAGACCAACGAACACATCCAGCAGGCGATGCGTGATGAAAATGGCGGTGAACATGGAGGTCACAACGCCACTCCCCAGGGTCAGCGCAAAGCCGCGGACCGAACCGGTACCGAAGGCATACAGAACAATTGCCGCAATCACGGTCGTCACGTTCGCGTCGATAATGGCGGTCAGAGCACGGTCGAAACCTTTGGAAATGGAGGATTCAAGCGGACGGCCGAGGCGCATTTCTTCCTTGATACGCTCAAAGATGACCACGTTCGCATCAACCGCCATACCAATACCGAGAATAATACCTGCAACACCGGGCAGCGTCAGCTGTGCACCGGTCAGGGCCAGCAGGAGAACCACGATCATGATGTAAAGGGTCAGAGCCAGATCGGCCACAACACCCATGATCCGATAGCGGAAAAGCATGAAGAGCATGACCAGGCAGACACCGATCAGGCCGGCCTTGACTGCACGGTCAAGAGCCTCAACACCCAGCGTAGCGCTGATGGCGCTGACCTCCAGCTGCGTCAGATTGAGCGGCAGAGCACCGGAGAGAATCAGCGTGGCCAGAGACTGCGCTTCCTCTGCGGTAAAGTTGCCGGTAATCTCCCCGCGTCCGCCGGCGATGACGGAGTTAACCCGCGGAGAGGAAATAGTCTCACCATCCAGGGTAATGGAGATGGTCTTGCCCAGATTGGCTGCCGTTGCATCGGCAAAGATCCGGGAACCTTCATTCGTCAGTTCAAAAGACACGCAGGGCTGTCCGTTCTCATCCTGGGCAGCGACGGCATTCTGAACCATGGAACCTTCCATCAGAACATTGCCGCTCTCATCCCGGAACTCAAGGAGTGCCGGCGTGCCGATGATGGACAGGATCTGATTGGGATCGGAAACATTCGGAATTTCCACGCGGATACGGTCCGTGCCCTGACGGGTAACGGTCGCCTCAGTGAATCCCTGCCGGGTCAGACGGCTGATCAGGATATTCACCGTGGAATTCATCTTGTTGTCAAACTCATCAACGGATGTATCATCCGCCTGATA
>JAFUBF010000410.1 GCA_017460325.1 Clostridia bacterium
GCGCGTCACCCGACGCCCCTCATCCTCCAAGACAAGTTCGCCATTACCCTCCGTACAGGTCCACACTTTTGTTCATTTCTTATGCATCGTATAACCGATATGTCGTTCAGGCAAAATGACCAGTTCCCTGGTCAGGATACTTTGCTGACTGCCACATTCTCTGTATCCCAGAATTCTGTATTCTCCCCACGGTCGGTGCTCAAGCATTGGCCGCAGATCTGACACGTATTCCTTGAGATTCGAGCTTTCCTTCTTATCACTTACCAAAATACCTTCAGGAGTTGCAACAATGACAGCGTTATTCACTCCCAGGGCAACGATGGGAATATTGAGCTCGTTGATCACATGGGTGTTATCGCAACGGTTCGTCACAATGTTTCCTGTGACGGCCACCTCCATCCCCTCTGTGAACGTGTTCCATGAACCAAGATCTTTCCACTGCCCACGATATCTGATCACATTGATCGAGGTTTCCCTTTCAACCACAGCGTAATCAAAGCTGGTTTTCCGGAAACTTCCATAGTTGTCAAACAGCTCCTGATACTCAGAGCTTCCCAAAAAAGAAGCCGCAAGCCTCAGAACATAAGAAGCCTTAAACGCAAACACGCCCCCGTTCCACAGTGCGCCACAAGCAATGAATCTTTCCGCAGTCTCTGCGTCCGGCTTCTCCCTGAAACCGGATACGGGAGAAAGATGCTCGCCCGAAGTCGGGATGATGTATCCGTATTTCTCGCTGGGATAATCCGGCTCAATTCCCATCAGCGTGAGATTCGCCGCTCCGTCGCGTCCCGCCTCGTCACTCATCTCTTTTATGCACTGAAAGTAATCTTCCCCCACGCACGGATCAACCGGGCAAACTACCACAGGCTCGTCCCTGTCAATGCCGTTCTTCACCAGATAAGCCACCGTAAGCGCAATAGCAGGAAATGTATCTTTTCTGTCTGGTTCAACCGATACGTCCACTGCACGACCAATCTGCGATCGAATCTGTGAAACCTGTTTCTCGCTGGTCGCGATTGTGATTCTGGCTGCACTATCTGCATTCCTGATCATACGCTACATCCGCTGAACCATCGACTCTCTTGTGCCATCTTCTCTTCGGAAAATTTTCAGAAACTGCTTGCTTCTGATTTCATCGGAAATCGGCCAGAGTCTTTTGCCCGAACCACCACTTAACAGAATAATATTCATTGTCCTTGTGTCCGCACCTCATGTCGAAAAAGCTGCGCTCGTTCTTATCTAAACATCCGACGAATCCGCTGCGAAAGCAATCCGATGTAATAACGGTATCCCTCAGTTCGAAAAAAAACCAGGCCATGCACAATCTGAAAAATGAATGCGCATAAAAAGCCACAAATAACCCAGTCGGCCACGTTCAGGAGGTCTTCAAAAAGCATTCCTTTCAGTCGAGCTGAAAGACAGACCGCACAAACTGTAACGATGAGGTTGACTGTGTACAGTTTCCAGTAATCGCTGAGCTTTTGGCGGAACGCATACCGGTACAGCAGGTACGGTTCTCTCCAGAACACTGTTGCCAGATTGCTTACGATTGTTCCCAAAAAAATACCTGCCGTCCCAATCGTCTTCAGGCACAGGATCGAAACGAAGATGTTCAGGACAGATTCAACTATCGGGCGAAACCGATCCCTGTTTATCAGGCCACATGACATGGTATAAATTATCGATACCCGTCGAACCGTTTGCATGTAAAACAGAGCACACAGAAGAAGAACGGTCTGCTCGTCAAGGAAAAGTTCCTTTCTCACCCAGAGAAGAATAAAATCATTAATCAGATTATAGAGACAGCATGTTGTCATACCGGCAATCCAGAAATTCAAAAACAAAGTCTTTTTGAAAACGCTATATCTTTCAGCTTCCTTCATCGTTACATGGGCGTTCCCGAAGGATGGCATCAGCGCCCCCAGAGAGGCGGCGATCAGACCGGTAATTCCGGAAATAACCATCTGATAATTCGAGTAGACACCAGTTACCGTCAGGCCGGCAAATCTTGACAACAGAATACTGTCCGTCGATACGACGATCGTTCCACCAACCTTGTGCAGGAAGGTTGCAGACATATCGTGATAAATTTGTCCTCTTTCCTTTTTTGAAAGATCTGACTCCGAGCGGAATACCTGCGGATATTGTTTTTCAGCCCATATTCCCGCCAGCCAGTTGCACAGAAGCGTTACAACGACGCCCGACACAAGCGTTATGGCATAGCTCTGTGTCACAATGAGAAGCAACATCTGAACAGTGTAACGGGCGAATACATTGATCGTGTTCAGAATGTTGGTCTGGTTCTGTTTCTGATCCGCACTCAACAGAAAAAGCCTGTACGAAAACAAATACGTTGAAGCGCTCTGGAACAGCAAAAGCATAAATACCAAATAGATATTGGTATCCTTCGGGATCTCACTTGTGTCCTGAATGAGTAGCCCGAGAAGCGGACAGACGATGCTGCCCAACATCAGGATGACAAGCGCAATAAAATGATACGTGCGCCCGAAAAAACGCATCAGCCTTCCAACCCGCTCTGTATCCTCTCTGCTGATGGGGTCATACAGCCGGAAAATGATGGCCTCCGCAACACCCAGATCTGCAAGGCCCAACAGGCCCAGAATGTCGGCAAATAAACGATCCATTCCCAGATACTCATACGTCAGCACATGGAGAAAAACCGTTCGGTATCCAAGCTGAAGTCCTATGTTGACTGCGCAGTTAATCAGTGCCGAAACAGAGGCTTTCAGCACATTCTCTTTTCGCGCTTCATGATTGAATACCACGTTTCACCTCAATTCTCCATCAGAGACTCCAGCGCTTCCAGATATTTGCAGGCAGACTCGTCCCAGTTAAACCGCCTCAGATTTTCCTTTCCGGCCTGGACGCACTGATCTCTGAATGCGGAGTCACGCTCCAGTCTGAGCAGCATTTTAACAAGTTCTTCTCTGTTGTCCCTTTCCACATAGCAGGCTGCATCCCCACCAATTTCCGGAAGGCTGGTTCTCCGTGTTGTAATCACGGGACACTCGTATTTCATAGCCTCAATGACCGGCAGGCCAAATCCTTCCCTCACGCTCAGATACACCATGCAAACTGCGTTGGCATACAAACTGCACAGCTCTTCATCGCTCACATATCCCGTCTGAATGATATCTCCATCTTCTACCCCGGTCTGAATCAACTTGTCCGTTTCGAAATCCAGCGGGCGAGGTCGTCCGGCAAGTACAAGCTTGCATTCCGTCAACCTTTTTCGCTTCATATCAAGAAAAGCTCGCACAAGTACATCGATTCCCTTCCTGCGGTCATACCCTCCTACATATAAATAGTATCTGTAACCCAGGCGCAAATCTCCGGGAAAAATGTCTGGCAAGGTGACACTCCAGTAGATGGGAACAGAGGAAAACTGTCCATCTGAGAAGTCAAGAATGGCCTGTCGGGAATAGTCAGAAACCGTGGTAATCAAATCTGCCTGTTTCAGTCCGAAGCGTGTCCGGTATGCATACCAGTGCCTTCTAAGCCGGCAAGGGAAATAGTTCCTGTCCTCATAGGGGATAAGGTCATGGACCGTCAAAACCTTTTTCAGAGGAGATAAAATCGGCCAGGTCATGAGATTGGTCGGATAGTGAACAATTTTTATATTCTTCTCCTCAGCGAAAGCAAGTAACTCCCGTCTGCTCTTTCGCCCAATCAGCGTGATGCCCGCATCCGGATATTCCTGCCTGCGCCGGGTGTTAAATCCATAGGCGTGGAAATCTCCGCAAATTCTATGACAGTGATCATACAGATAAAAGGTTGATTTTGCTATGCCAACAAAATCACCGTTCATAATTCCGGCATCAAATAAAATATTCATGGTTCTCCCAGCATTTTTTCCAGATTCATCGCCGATCGCCCCCTGATTTCCCGTTGAAGCTGTTTGAGTTCCCGCACTTTCTCCGCGTATTCTTCCTTACTCATGGAAGTGGCTCTCTCAAGAGCCTGAGTCAGATGACCGTCTTCATAGATCACAGCATTTTTCTCCGAAAAACCATAGTATTCTGCGACTTCCTTTTCAATGATACAGGGGATCAGGAATCCGAGAGACAACTGCTTTGAGCCGGTTGTCTGGCAGGTGGAAAACGTATTCTTAGCACCCTGGTAGAAATTTATGACAATGAAATCTGCCTCTTCAATTCTGTCGAACATCTCTGCGAAAGAAATGCGTCCCGTGATCACTGTTTGCCTTTTGACATTCCGGTTGATTCTTCCCAAAGGCTGATGAAGTGAACTGTCTAGTTTCCGCAGTCTGAGCACTTCAATTACAGCAAGCTTTGCCAGATGAATCAGGTCATCCACGAAGTTTTCCCGCTTTCTGACAAACACCAGTTTCAGAGCCTTTCCAGTTTTCTGATACAGTTGATCTGCCGCTCTCAACAGTTCATTTCGGTTCTGACTCATCCCAACACTGATAACGGATACATCATCATGCAATTCTCTTTTGGGAATCGTATCGCAGAAATAATTAGGATTCACTTCTGCCGCTTCTCCATCCGGGATTTTCGTTGCCGTGAGTGCGATCATTCTGTTTTTGAAATACTGCATTCTTTTTCTGTATTCCTCATCCGGCAGGTGAAACGTATGACTGCACGCCAGCATTCCCTGCTCCCTTTCAAACAGCGGCATTGTCTGTACCACAGCTTCAAGGCACACCCTGTTTTTCATCTCAACGGAACTGAAAAAGAGCAACGTATACCCGTTTTCTCTTTGTAATTCTACAATCCTCTCGGCAGCATGTACACCGTCAAACGTGTAGATTTGAATTTCCTTTCTCAACTCGATACATCTGCAAAACACATCACCGGACACTTTGCTATCCTGATGCAGCAGGCAATCCACTTCATACCCCTGACGTAAAAAGTAATATACAAACCCGGGAATAATCTCATAATGATAGGCATTTGGCTCAAATATCAGCACTCTTTTTCGGGTTTTATCTGTCACACTATTTCCCGTCCTCCTCGCCTCTCAACGTCAAATTCATTTATGGCCTAAACAAATTGCTTATCCCACTGCATGACTCTCCCCGCCGCTCGGATAAACAGGTTGAACGGTAAAAACGTATTGGATAAAACCGTCAGCCTCACCGCACTACAGGGAACAGAAATGCATCTGACCTGTCTGCATTTCCGTTTTATATCATATCGCCGTACGATTTCATAAAACAGTCTTTTTCGTTTTTGAAATCCCCTGGTCCTGTAACAGGCACATCTTCCGAACTCCCACAGGTTCAATACCTGCCAGCAGGCGATCAGATTGCGAAGGTTGATCTGCGGCGCTTCAATGTACAGTTTCTCCAGTTCTTTGAAAAAAGCTTCGATCAGGGTAATTTCCTGATACGATGTCTTTACCAGAGACTCCTGATTATGCTTTCTGTATACATATTGTGCATCTCTGATCACCACGAACGTCTCGATACACGAGAGGTATTTGAAGTAAAAAAGCGTATCTTCCGCGTACCTGACCTCCGGAGGAAAAAAGAGTTTGTGCTCGGTCACCACGCTTCTGCGCACCAGCTTCCATGCGACACCTCTCAGTACGCTTTCATATCGGAAGATGTTTTTTCCCATTTCTGTCAGAGTAAAACTTCCTGAAACGGGCTTTATCGTTCGTCTCTTGTTCTGTTCCTGATCCCACACCTGATAACCTGAGATACAGAAATCTGAATCACCAATTGCC
>JAFUBF010000411.1 GCA_017460325.1 Clostridia bacterium
ATCCCATCCACCAATGCACTGAGTCCGAAACGCTCCGCAATGCGCACTGCAAACGCCTCCGCCTTGGAGGTGACAATGACGGACCGGATGCCGGCCATCCGGAGGGACCGCAGCACCATGGGGATCCCCGGGTAGACCTCGTTTTCCTCCCATCCTGTTTCCGTAAACCGCTTCCGGTACCAGGTCACGGCCTCCGTGGCCGCCTCATCCCCGAGTCCGCAGTATTTACGGAAGGAATCGTAAAGGGGCGGCCCGATAAACACGGACCAGTCCTCCGGCGCTTCTTTGCACTGCATCTTCTCCGCCGCAAACCGGGCGCAGTTGATAATCCCGTCGCCGGAACGGGTCAGTGTTCCGTCCAGATCAAAAAATACTGTCTTTACCTGCATCTTCATCCTCCACCCGTGTTCCGCTCCGACGTCTTCGCACGTCCTTTCGCTTTTCGGGCGCATATTCCACTTCCACGATTACCGGATGTTCCGGGATCTCCATAGAGCGGGCAGCGGGCTCATTCTCCGGCACCTCCGGTGCGGATTTTCTCTCCATCTGCCCGGTACCCGGCCTGCCTTTGGCCGGTTTTCCCTTCCGCTTTTTAGGCCGCTTCGTGTCCGTCTTCGGCCGCGGCTGGGCTTTCTTCCTCGCCTCTTTCAGAGCCTTTGCCCGTTTCCGCTCAGCCATATAGTTCCTGGCCCATTCCTCATCCTCGGGGGTGACCAGCGGCACAACGTGCGGATACAGGGCAGGAAACGCCTTCGCCTGAATCCTCGCCTTAAAGGTTCGGAGATGCGGACGGGCCAGACGGTCATCCGTGCCCATTCGGTCCCCCAGCACCTTACTAAGCGCTCCGAGCATACCGACATCCGGCTCAAACGTGCAGGCTCTGACCCCGGACCCCTCATAATAGGCCAGAAGGAGGCCGCAGCGGTTGTCCGCTGCCCGCCCGGCACAGCGGGCGGCAAGGCGGGTGCTGATATACGCCAGAGGCCAGGCCAGGCGCACCCGGACAGGCACTCTGTCCCGACGCCTGAAATGGGTCACATGCGCATAGGAAACGGAGAGCTTCTCCCCTGCCGCGTATTCCCGGACCGTCGCCATTCGATTGGTGGGGACACTCAGGGAAAGCAGCACCATATCCCCCATCCGCCGCTCCAGCAGCAGCCGGTCCGCTGTCAGCCTGTACCGGTCTGACGCCAGAACCCGCCGGAGAAACAGCAGCACCTCCGCCACGGCATACGCGTAAAACAGGAGATTCAGGACAGGTGCATGCAGGAAATGCGCCAGGACCGTCGTGACAATTTCCACCACGGCCAGCCGCAGCGCCATCCGGACAAGCGTCACGAAAAACGCCCGGGGACTGAGGCGCTCCGGCCGGTTCACCTGCTCCGCCAGAATCTCATTCATCTTCGTTCAGTAAGGTCTGGTATTCATAGACCAGTTCCGCAAAGTAATCCAGCGCCTGGGCAATCGGCTCCGGGGTGGAAAGGTCCACGCCCGCAATCCGCAGCTCCTCAATGGGCGGGAGGCTGTCGCCAAGGGTCAGGAAACGACGATAACTTGCCACCTTCTCCGGGTCTCCGCTCAGGATGTTCCGCGCCAGGAAGATGGAGGCGCAGAAACTGGTGGCATACTTGTACACGTAAAACGGGGTGTAGAAATGGGGAATGCGCATCCATTCACTGGCCACACACGCATCCACGGTACACGCCTTCCCGTAATAGGTCTTCACCAGTTCAAGGTACGTCTCCGACAGCAGCTCCGCAGTCAGGCTTTCCCCGTTATCCGCCAGCTGATGGGCCTGATGCTCAAATTCGGCAAACATGGTCTGGCGGAAAACCGTGGTGCGGAAATGCTCCAATAAGTTTCCGATCAGGGCCCGCTGCGCCGCCCGGTCATCCCGGTACTTTTTCCGCAGATATTCGTTCAGCAGAATCTCGTTGGTGGTGGAGGCCACCTCTGCCACAAAAATCGAATAATCCGCCTTGGGATACGGCTGAGCCGCGTTTGAATAGAAACTGTGCATGGCGTGGCCCATCTCATGACACAGCGTCGAAAGTCCGTCGTAATTGTTCTTGTGATTGAGCATGACATAGGGCGTTACGCCATAGGCACTGCCGAGGGAATACGCCCCGCTCCGCTTGCCCTTGTTTTCATACACATCAATCCAGCGCTCCGTCAGTGCCCGTGAGGCATCCCGGACATAGTCCTCTCCCAGCGGCGCCACGGCCTCAAGGAACAGCGCAAACGCCTCCTCAATGTCCGGATGAATCTCAAATCCCTTTTCATTCCCGTAATACAGGTCATACATGTGCAGGTGCGGCACACCGATCTTCTTCCGGCGCAGTTCAAGATACGCCCCCAGGGTGCCAATACCCTCGTGCACGGCCGCAATCAGGTTGTCATAGACCAGTTCCGGCACATCATCCCCATCCATGGACTCCGCCCGGGCGCTGTCATAATGCCGCACCATATGAGAAAACCGGCCTTCCTTGACCACTCCGCCGTACAGAGCGGCAAAGGTATTCCCCATGGCGGCATAGCCGTTCATCATCCTGCGGAATGCCGTGCGCCGCACCCGCCGGTCCTCACTCTCAAGGAACAGCACAAAGCTGGCATCCGTCAGCGGAACCCGCTCGCCCTTTTCATTTCTGACACTGCCCAGTTTCAGGTCCAGACTCCGCAAAAGCTCCGCCGTCTGGCTCGGTACGGAAAACACATCACCGGCCATGGCAACCAGGTACTCTTCGGTTTTCGGCAGACTGTGCGGTTTGATCCGGATCATTCCCCGAATGGTGCGGTCATGATCCGCGAAATCCGGATCCGCCATGTATGTTTCAAGCGTTCCCTCCGGCAATGCCAGCAGTTCCGGAACCATGAACGCCGTCGAGGCCGCAATCTGACTGGCCAGCGACGAGATGCGATCCTCCATGGCCCGGTACCGGGCCACTGATGCATCCTCACTCTGGCGCAGCGTCGCATACGAAGCCAGGTAATTGAAGCGGAGGATAATGTCGGTAAACTCCCGAAACGTATCCAGCACCACTTCTTTCGATGTGAGCGTATCCTCCCGATCCCGGAATGCTTTCGCCCGCTCACTGATGGACTGGTATTCCTTTTCCCAGTCCTCATCCGAGGCATACAGCCGGGTCAGATCCCACTTATATTTTACATCGATGTCATCTCTCGTCTTACTGTCCATATTCCCTTTCCCCTCTCGATAAACAACCGGCCCGCTGTGATAAGCTGCCTGGTCTTTCGGCATCGCTGCCGATCTGCTGCCCCTCCTCTGCGTACGGACGCAGAGCGTCCGGCCCGCTGTGATAAGCTGCCCGGTCTTTCGGCATCGCTACCAGTCAATAATCCCTGCTTTGCATACGGATGCGACGCATCCGGCCCAACTTTGACAAGCCGCCTGGTCTTTCGGCATCGCTGCCGGTCTACTGCTCCTCCTCTGCGTACGGACGCAGAGCGTCCGGCCCAATCTCTAATTTTTGAGGCTCTGCAGCGGTGCCGGAATCCGTCCGCCCCGGGCAATAAATGCCTCCGAAGAATACGGGGATACCCGCATGATGGGCGCCCGTCCGAAGAGGCCGCCGAATTCCACCTCATCCCCCACGTTCTTGCCCGGCGCCGGAATGAGACGGACTGCCGTCGTCTTGCTGTTCACCATGCCGATGGCCGCCTCATCTGCAATGATGGCCGCCAGGGTCGCTGCCGGTGTGTCGCCCGGAACCGCGATCATATCAATGCCCACGGAGCACACACAGGTCATGGCCTCCAGCTTTTCAATGCACAGTGCGCCGCTCCTGGCCGCGTTGATCATCCCGATGTCCTCAGAAACCGGAATGAAGGCGCCGGAAAGGCCACCAACCTGAGAGCTGGCCATGACGCCGCCCTTCTTGACGGCGTCATTGAGCAGCGCCAGTGCTGCCGTTGTTCCCGCACAGCCGCAGACCTCAAGGCCCATTTCCTCCAGAATGTGGGCCACCGAGTCGCCCATGGCCGGTGTCGGCGCCAGAGAAAGGTCCACAATGCCGAAGGGCACCCCCAGCCGGCTGCTGGCCTCCCGGGCAATGAGCTGGCCCACCCGGGTAATTTTGAACGCCGTCCGCTTAATCGTCTCCGCCACAACGTCAAACGGTGCCCCCCGGGCTTCCTTCTCCAGTGCCCGCTTGACGACGCCAGGGCCGGATATGCCCACATTGATGCAGCTCTCGCCCTCACCCGGTCCGTGGAAGGCGCCGGCCATGAAGGGATTGTCCTCTACGGCATTGGCGAAAACGACCAGCTTCATACAGCCGGAGGCATCCGTCTCCCGTGTCCGCTCCGCGATCGCCTTAATGGCCTCCCCGCAAAGCCGCACCGCATCCATGTCGATGCCCGCCCGGGTACTGGCCACATTCACGGAAGCGCAGACCCGCTCGGTTTCCGCCAGTGCCTCGGGGAGGGAGTCGATGAGGCGCCGGTCCGACTCCGTCAGGCCCTTCTGGACCAGAGCCGTATACCCGCCGATAAAGTTGACGCCGGTCTCCCTGGCCGCATCATCCATGGCTCTGGCAGCGGTCAGCGGGTCCCGGCAGGCGGCCGCGATCAGGGAAATCGGGGAAACCGAAATCCGCTTGTTGACAATGGGGATGCCAAACTCACACTCGAGAGCTTCCCCGACAGGTACCAGCTTTTCAGCGGTTTTTGTGATTTTATCGTAAATCCTGCGGTACAGTTCACGACTGTCCGGATGAATGCAGCTGTACAGGGAAATGCCCATGGTAATGGTCCGGATGTCCAGCTTCTCCTCCGTAATCATGTGCACCGTCTGCAATATTTCGGATGTATTGATCATCTCAGCCTGTCCTCTCTCAGATGCGATGCATGGCATCGAAAATTTCACTGCGCTGGATGCGGATCTCAAGCCCGAGTTCCCCGCCCAGGGTCGCCAGTGACTCGGAGAGCGAGGCGAATTCGGAGAGGGTAATATCCACGATCATAATCATGTTAAACATCCCGGAGAGGACCGTCTGGGAGATGTCCAGAATGTTGGCATCATGTTCGGCCAGAACCCGGCTCACCCGGGCGATAATGCCGATGGTATCCCGGCCCACAACGGTAACAACCGCCTGATTTTTCTTTTCCATAATCTCAGCCTGCTTCTTCAAAAAGTATGGCCCTGCAGGACAGGACCCCCACAGAAACGTTTCGGGAGTTCCCTTTTCCTACACAAAGCCAGCATGAATTATACTGGAAGAGCGGTAAAAAAGCAATAAGTCTTGAATGTCCCGGGAAATTGAGATACAATACACGGCGATAAATCTGCGCATTCCCTTCCACAGAGGTCTGCGCCTGGAGGTTACTGTCATGAGTAAAAAAGAACTGGACTGGGGAAATCTCGGATTTGCCTATCACGTCACAGACAAACGTTACGTTGCGAATTATAAGGATGGAAAGTGGGATGAAGGCGGCCTGACCTCAGATCCCATGATCACCATGAGTGAGGATGCCGGTGTCCTCCAGTATTCTCAGTCTGTCTTTGAGGGACTCAAGGCCTATACAACCGCAGATGGCCACGTGGTCACCTTCCGGCCCGACCTGAACGCTGCCCGGATGTACGACAGCGCCCAATACCTGGAAATGCCGCCTTTCCCCAAAGACCGGTTCATTGACGCCGTCGTTGAAACCGTCCGCGCCAATCTCGACTGGGTTCCGCCTTACGGCTCCGGCGCCACACTGTATATCCGCCCCTATATGTTCGGCATCTCGCCGGTCATCGGGGTCAAGCCCGCGGATGAATACATGTTCCGCGTCTTCTGCACGCCCGTCGGCCCCTACTTCAAGGGCGGTGCCAAGCCGATCTCCGTCCGGATCTCGGACTTTGACCGCGCTGCGCCCCGGGGAACCGGGCACATCAAGGCCGGCCTCAACTACGCCATGAGCCTGCACGCCATCGTGGATGCCCACAACCACGGCTTTGCCGAGAACATCTACCTGGATCCGGCCACCCGGACAAAGATTGAGGAAACCGGCGGTGCCAACATCCTCTTCGTGGACCAGGAGGGGAATCTGGTCGTGCCCAAGTCCACCTCCATTCTGCCCTCCATCACCCGCCGCTCCCTGGTGGATGTGGCCAAAACGTACCTGGGCCTCAAGGTCACCGAGCGCGAAGTAACCCTGAAAGAGGTTAAAGAGGGTGCCTTCGTCGAGTGCGGGCTCTGCGGCACCGCCGCCGTCATTTCGCCGGTGGGCAAAATCGACGATCACGGCGAGATCATCTCTTTCCCCTCCGGCATGGAGGAGATGGGCCCGGTGCTCAAAAAGCTCTACGAAACCCTCACCGGTATCCAGATGGGCCGCATCGAGGCCCCCAAAGGCTGGATCAGGGTAATCGACTGATTTTATCCACGCAACTGCATCCGGGAAGACCGCCATGGGCGGTCTTCTTTTTCATTTTCCCGATTCACCGCCGAAGGAGACAGAAGCAGCCCGGAACAGACCATCTGTTCCGGGCCGTTTTCTTTTGTTCTGGCGTCTTCCTTTTCCCGAAATGAGCTCCGCTGACCGTACCCGGTGATGCCTTATGCCACGCGACATGACATCCGCAGAAAAATCCCCGAAGGCCCCGGACCATGTTCCCGTTTCCCCAGGGCCGGTCAGTCCCGAAGCGCTTTTCTGACATTTTCCCAGGTGCCCACCACCAGCAGGGTCTCGTTTTCATTGAGCACCGTATCCCCGCCAACCGGCAGGTCCCTGCCATTGGATCGGACGGCCAGAATGTTCAGGTTGTACCGCCTCCTTACATCCAGCTGCGCCACGGACTTCCCCCGCCATGCGGCCGGTACACTGACCTCATACATGTCCAGGTCGCCCTCAAGGTCGATGTAATTGTGGACATGATCGATGGTATACCGGACCGCCATCCACTCCGCCGTTTCCTTTTCCGGGTAGATCACATCATCTGCGCCATTGCGCAGGAGAAACTGCCGCTGGATCTCGCTGGAGGCACGTGACACCACCTTTTTGGCCCCCAGTTCCTTGAGATACGCGGTAATGACCAGCGAGCTCTGGAAATCATCGCCGATGGCCACGAAACAGACATCAAAATTGTCCACCCCCAGCGTCTGAAGAAACGTCCGGTTAGACGCATCCCCGATCTGCGCATCCGTCACCATGGGCAGCACCTCGTTGACACAGGCCTCGTTCCGGTCCACTGCCATGACCTCATGATTGAGTTCATTCAGTTTTTCCAGTGCGTGCCGCCCGAAACGGCCCAAACCAATCAGAAGAACTGACTTCATATACTTTCCTCCTCACCGCCCGTCGCGGGCGGGTATTTACCCTACCGTCACCCGTTCCAGGGGGTAGGCACTGTTGACGGACGGTCGGATCGGCTGCGCCGCATAGATCAGCGTGAGACCGCCCACCCGTCCCAGGAACATCAGCACAATCAGGATGAAACGGGAAACCTGCCCCAGGTGACTGGTAATCCCCAGGGTAACCCCCACCGTTCCCACCGCAGAGGCCGTTTCAAACATGCAGGTCAGCAGCGGAAGCCGTTCAATGTGGCTGATGGCCACCGCTCCGGTGTAGAAAAGACAGGCGTACATCAGCAGAATGGCCAGGACATGGCGCACCGCCTCCTCGCCAATGCGCCGGCCAAAGCAGGTAATCTGGTCTTTCCGCCGGAAAACCGCCCACGCCGTCATCAGCAAAACGGCCACCGTCGTGGTTTTCATGCCGCCGGCTGTGGACCCCGGAGAGCCGCCGATCAGCATCCACATGATCATCAGGGCCTGTCCGCTGTCACTGAAGAGGTTCAGGCTCACCGTGTTAAAACCAGCCGTCCGAAGGGTCACGGACTGAAACAGGGCCGGGAGAATGCGCTGACCGACGGACAGTTCCGGCAGCTCAAACAGCAGGATCCACAGCGCCGGAAACACCACGAGAATCGCGGAGGTCAGAAGCACAATCTTGCTCTGCAACCGGTAATGTCTGAAATGAAGCCCGTGCTCACGGAAATCATTCCACACCAGAAACCCGATGCCGCCCACCGTAATGAGAATCATGATGACCGCGTTGACCCAGGGATCCTGCGCAAATCCGGTCAGAGAGGAATATGGCTCGCGGATGCCCATCAGGTCAAATCCGGCATTGCAGAAAGCCGAAACGGAATGAAACAGGGCATACCAGATCCCCCGTACCGGACCGAAACGGAAAATCATCGGCAGCAGCAGTGCCACCGCGCCCAGTCCCTCAATGCACAGCGAGGTCACCACAATAAACCGGGTCAGCTTTAAAATGCCGCCCACCTGCGGTGCAGAGATGGACTCGGCCATGACGCTGCGCTGCATCAGCCCGATCCGCCGTCCGGAGAGGAACGAGAGGACGACCGCCATGGTCACAACCCCCATTCCCCCCGTCTGAATCAGGATCAGGATCACTGCCTGTCCGAAAGGTGTCCAGCCGGTGGCCGTATCCCGAACCACCAGACCCGTTACACAGACCGCCGACGTTGCCGTAAACAGACAGTCCGAAAACGGCGCACACCCCGGCTCAGTGCTGGAAAACGGGAGCATCAGGAGGAGGGTGCCCGCAAGAATCAGGGCCGCAAATCCCGTCACTATGATCTGAAATGTGGTAAGCCTGAACCGCTTTTTGTCTTTGGCTTTCTCCATCTGAATCCTCCCTCGCAAGGACTGAAATGAATGAACCACCGCATTTAGCGGTGGTTCAGCAGAATCTTCCCGTACGGTTTCCCCGGATCATCGCATGATCTTAAGTATACCGCATTATCCCAACTTTTCAAGTACTTCCTGACGCTCCGGCACGCTGGAAATTCCACCGTGCTTCTGGGTGGAAAGGCTGGCAGCCGTGCAGGCAAACCGCACAATGTGGGTCAGCTCCGCCTCTGTCACCTCCCCCGGCGCCTTGTTGAGCGCCAGGAACTGGCTCATGGCCGATCCGCCGAAAATATCCCCTGCGCCGGTCGTATCCACCACGTGAATGCCGGAGGGGCTCTGCACCGTGATCCGGTTCCCGCCGGCCGCGGCATAGCAGCCCTTCGGCCCCAGGGTCACATAGACCAGGGACACCCCGTATTCGCTCAGCAGCCTGTCCGCGCCCTGTTCCGGAGTCAGTCCCCAGAGAAAATCAATTTCCTCATCGCTGATCTTCACAATGTCCGCCTGCCCGAGGCTCCACAAAATGGCCTCTTTGGCCTTTTCCTCACTTTTCCACAGGGGCTTTCGCAGGTTCGGGTCCAGGCTGACCAGCACCCCGTTCGCTTTGGCCGTCTCAACCGCCAGACGGGTGGCCGACGCGGCCGGTTCATCCGTCAGCGACAGCGTTCCGAAATGGAACACCCTGGCAGCCTTTATCATCTCCGCCGGCACCTCCTCCGGACGCAGGCAGGTATCCGCCCCCGGTTTGCGGGCAAAGCTGAAATCCCGGTTTCCGCTGGCATCCAGCGAAACAAAGGCCAGTGTCGTAAAGACCGTCGGATCCACGACCACTCCGCTGCTGTCAATGCCGGCCTTCCTGAGGGTTTCGACCAGCAAACGGCCGAACATGTCCCCGCCGACTTTACCGATCATTCCCGTCCGGCATCCGTACCGGTTCAGCGCTGCCAGAAAATTGGCAGGGGCCCCGCCCGGATTGGCCGCCAGCGTCGGGTATCCGTCCTCGTTTACCGACCTGGGGGCAAAGTCAATCAGCATCTCACCTAGGGCTATCACATCATACATGATCCTATCCTCCCTGGGGGTTCTCCCCTTCGCCGCAACCGCTGCGCATTTGTCCCGAACCGGTCTTCGGTTTCGGGTTGTTTCCATTTCTGTCCGGGCCGTTTATTCACGTGTTGTCCCGCCCCTGGCATAGGTAACCGGCAGGATAATCAGCGACGGGACGTTGGAAAAGTGCCGGGAAAGAACCGTATTCACGCAGGCCTCCGCGATTTCCGGCACCGGCTGTACAATGGTGGATACCACATACTCCTGGCACCCGAACAGCCGGATTCCGTCAAAGCCGATCACCTGCACATCCTCCGGCACCCGCACGCCCATTCCCCGAAGCTTCTTTATAATCTGCCAGGCGAGGGAGTCTGTCCCCACAAACAGCCCGTCAAAGGCCAGATGTCCATTTTCCATATGGTCCTGCAGGAACAGGTCAAACTCACTGGCCGGCTCCTTTTCCTCGGTGGTGATGACCTTCACCTCAAAGGGAAGTCCGATCTCAACACAGGCGGAAACGAATCCATCCCTGCGCTTTTTCGGCTCCGTCGGCAGCTCCGAGGCGGTCTGGAGAAACGCCACGCGGGTACAGCCCAGCATCTGAAGTTTTCTGGCCGCCAGCACCCCGCCCCCGAAGTTGTCCGAGGCGATGCAGGGCACCGAAAGGGAAAAGAAACGGTCAATGGTCACCAGCGGAATGTTCTCCGGAATGGTCAGCTTCGGATTATACGTGAGCGCAATGATCCCGTCCACCCGGTTCTGCTGGGCCATCTGGATCAGTTCCGTCTCCCGGTCACGGTCATTTTCCGTGAGGCAGAGAAGCATCCGCCGTTTCCTCTTCCGCAGTGCAATACAGATATAATTGACCAGAAGTCCAAAGAAGGGATTGTCGCAATTGGGCATAATGACCGCCACCGTATTGGTCTCATCCGTCCTCAGGGCCCGGCCGCTGCTGTTATATTTGTACCCGAGTTTGGTGATCGCGGCCTGAACTTTTTCCCTGAACGCGTCCCCGACCTGTTCCCCGTTGACCACACGGGAAACCGTTCCCAGTGCAACCCCGGCTTCCCTCGCCACATCCGCCATTGTCGGCCCGCTGTGTTCCCTGGGCATACCATCCTCCCCGATCCTTAAATTTCATGAAACAATACTATCATTTTCATCATTCCCGGTCAAGCCGTATCCACCCGGTTTCTGTGAAAAGATTTTTCCTCTGCCGGCAGACACCCGGACGAAATCATCCCTTCCCTGATTCGCCCGACATCGCCTTTCATGTGGCTCTGGCTTTCAGTACCAACTGATTGAGAGGATTCAGGATTTGGCAAGCCGGCGCAGACTTTGCCCAGTTCTTTCATGAATGTTTCAATCAAATTCACACGATGGACAGGCACTATATATGCTTATCCTAAGATCGAATGAAATTTGGTCATACACGGGAAGATAGAGATTACCCCGTGCAATCCTTTGATTCATTAATCCTATTCTTTATATCTGAAACTGCACTATCAAATGCAGCTTGGGCATCAGCCAATGTTTTGTCGC
>JAFUBF010000412.1 GCA_017460325.1 Clostridia bacterium
AGCCGCTGACCGAGCCGGCCTCGCCCAGGAACCAGGCCATGGTGAAAATCGCTGCATCCACGGCACCACCGCCGTTGATACTGAGATCAATGACGACATTTTCAATCGGGCTGTCCTTGCGGGTAATGGCATTGTGCGCATAGATGATCAGGCCAACCGTATCATTGGGCATTTCATTCATGTCCGTGATCTCGTAATAGGTGGAAGGAGAATCGTAATCAAAGGCATCAAAGGTGATATAGGCCGTATTCCCGACTTCCTGGTAATAGAAGATATCATCCCCCCAGGCAGCCGTTCTCATCTGCGTGAGACGCTTATCACTGTTATCAGATTTCTCCCGGGAGGGACCGTACGCCACGTCTTTAAAATCGTCCCCGGTCATCCAGGATTTGTTATAAAACGTGGAATGCACATCATCCAGGTAATATTCAATGAAGTTGCTGATAGCCGTGTCCGCTTCCTTTGCATCCAGTGAGCAGAGAAGCTCATCATAGCCAATCTGCCAGAACAGCTGATCGAAACTGGAAATATCGTGAACCTCTTTCAGGCCGTACAGGTTATCCAGCATCAGGCAGAGCTCACCGTATCCATAGTCGGCAAGTGTCTGACTTCTCATGCGCGGTTTTGCGGAATAGTAGCGCTCACCGAGCTCCGTATACCCTTTATATTCCGATCCCATCATTGAGGCAGTGGCCAGGAAAACTTCCTGTCCGTTGTACAGGAAATTCTGAAGCAGATGGGGCGCGATGAGAAAATCGTTCAGCGTCTGAAGAGGGGCGTAAAAGCCGTTCTGTGCGATCAGCTCAATGCCATAGGGTTTAAGTTCCAGTACCTTTATGTCCCCGTACCGGTCAAAGGAGGACATCGGGATACGCTCAAACATCTCCGCATCGCCGGTGGAGGAATAACCGGAGGTCGAAAGCATGTCAAGCAGAGACGAATCCGTTGAATCGTGCAGGAATCCGTTATAGTCATCAAAGGTAATGGTGTCCGCATCAAAATCCATGGTCATGGTGTATCCGCTTTCCCGTTTGAATGTCACCACATTTCCCTTATTCGAGACGGTCAGCTTATAGTTCTGGTCTCCGCTTCCCTCACCATACAGATCGTTCATCAGCGCACACCAGTCCGTCATTTCCACCCAGAGCATGTCATCTACCCCATCCATGGTGTAGAACGTCATGGTGAACTGCTGATCCTCTTCCTCTCCGTAGAGCACGCTTAATTCCTGACCCTTTATCCGATGATTTCCACTTTCCGCAAGTCCTCCGACAATTGCGCAGCAAAGAACGGCCAGAAAAAGGCACATGATTGTTTTCTTCATTTTTTCTCCCTTCGGGGTACCCCTGTTCCTGATCTGATGCCGGGCTTTATCCGTAACCCGGCACTCCATTTTACACCATCCTGTTACTCTGCCTGCATTCAGGGTTTCGGGCTTCCTGCTCGGGAAGCCGGGATTCACAGCTCACGACAGCCGCCCCCTCCGCAGGTCTTTTCATTCTGTCTGCCGATGATCGCACGTTCACCGACGCATTTTCAATCTGTCTCATCACCACCTGAGAAGCCAAACATGGTGGAGTAGATTTTCCTCCCTGCCGCCGTTCGGAAAACGCTGCGGAAGACCGAGCGGATCTTCTCCTCCGAATAGCTGTTTTCAAAACTGTTCACGATGAAATCTGCCTCGAGGAGAATCTGGTGATCCGGCCCGTCTACCGGTGTAAGCGTGTGATGTTCCCCCACAAGACGACAGATCCGCTCCGTTTCCGCCTCGTCAAAGGGCAGATCCCGAAGCAGTTCCCGGGCCAGAGGTGGCCCTTCCAGTTCCTGAAGGTCTCCCGGATGGCTTCCGTATTTCCGGTTGCACAGCGGAATCCCGATATCGTGGACCAGCGCGGCTGCCTCCAGGACTTCCGTCATGTGCGCATCCAGTCCCTCCGACCGTGCGATCAGGCCGGCATAGCTGTATACCTTGGTGAAGTGCTGAATCAGGTCCGGATCGCCTCTGTCAAACTCGATCATCCTGTGAAACAGTTGTTGAATTCGTTCCGTCATCCTCTGTTCGTTCCTCCGATCAGGTCTGAATTTCCAGCATGCTCTGCAGAGAGCCATCATCCTCGAACACCATGAAATCCCGTACACCAAGGCGCACCGGCTGCCCGTTCTGCCTCTTCCGGTATTCATACCCGCTGGCAATGACACGCACCAGCTCGTCGCCCACACGTACACGGCAGTCATCCACATCGCCCAGATAGTACTGCGCCTCCAGGATACCGTTCAGCATGCCGTTGTCATCAAAGAAGAGATGTTCCGGGCGGACCGCCACCTCCACCTTTCCTTTGCGTGGACCGTCATACGGGAGTGTCTGTCCGCCCATGGTCGGGATTGTAATGATTCCGTTCTCGGAAATGCCCTTGAAGAAGTCCACTTTTCCGAGGAAGTCCGCCACAAACTGGTTGGTGGGATGATTGTAGATCTCCTCCGGGCTTCCGCTCTGCTGGACCACCCCGCGATTGATCAGAAAAATGCGGTCGCTCATGGCCATGGCCTCTGTCTGATCATGCGTCACATAGACGACGGTGATCCCCAGCTTCCGCTGAATTTCCTTGATCTCAAAACGCATGGATTCCCGCAGTTTCGCATCCAGATTCGACAGCGGTTCATCCAGAAGAAGAAGTCTGGGCTCCGCCACCAGTGCGCGTGCCAGGGCAATGCGCTGCTGCTGGCCGCCTGAGAGCTGATTGGGGAAACGCGCCGCATACTGGCTGAGATGCACAATTTCCAGTACCCGTTCCACGTTTTCCCGAATCTCATCCCGGGGCCGTTTCTTGATGGTCAGCGGATAGGCCACATTGTCAAAGACGTTCATATGCGGCCAGACCGCATAACTCTGGAACACCATGCCGATGTTTCGTTTCTCAGGCGGCACAAACGTCTTTCCTCCGGAAACCAGCAGATCGTCAATATAGAGTTCACCACTGGTAGGCTTTTCAAATCCGGCACTGATACGAAGCATTGTCGTTTTCCCGCAGCCGGAGGGACCGAGCAACGTGACAAATTCTCCTTCTTCAAAGACCTCATTAAATTCTTTCAGCACCACATTGTTTCCAAAAGCTTTGGAAATGTGATCAATTTTTACAGTTGCCATTCGGTTCAGTCCTTTCTCAGATAGAGAATTCGCCCTTGGTGAGGCGGTTCAGCACAAAGTTCAGCAGAACGACAATCAGCAGAATTCCGAATGCCAGCGCACAGCTCATGGGCTGACTGGTAAAGGTCCAGTATTCGTAGAGCTGGAATCCGATCGTCTTGGTGGTGCTGGAATACAGCAGTGTGGTCATGGACAGCTCGTAAAAGCTGGGGATGAAAATCAGAAACCATCCGGCCGCAATGCTCGGGAAAATCAGAGGTCCGGTAATCCGGAACATGGTCCGCAGCCAGCTGGCACCGGACACCTGACTGCATTCCTCCAGCGACGCGTGCACCTGGCTCATGGCCGAAACAACGGTGCGCATGCCCATCATCAGGTACTTGATCATGTACGCGATGATCATGATGTAAGCAGTGTTGTAAATATTGATGCCGAAATTGCCCTTCATGGTCATGATCAGACCCAGTGCAATGACGACGGAGGGTGTTCCCGAACCCAGGGTAATCAGGAAATCCGGAATCTTCCGTCCCTTAATCTTCGTCCGCTGAAGAAGATAGCTCATCGTACAGGCAATGACAATTCCAATGGTGGCCGTTACCGCCGCATACTCCAGCGAGTTTTTGAGACAGTTCATCGTCTCCACGCGTCCGAAAACCGTCTTCCAGTTGGTCAGCGTGAAATTATCCGAATTCAGCACGCTCTTGCCCACGTCAATCTTGAAAGAGGTGGTAAAGATGGTGATGAAGGGGATAAACACCACAATGACGGCAAAGAGAGAAACCAGTACCGTCAGAGGCAGGCGCCACCGGCGCAGGTCGACAATGGCCGGGCGAACCGACTTCCCTGAAACCGTGATATACTGCCGTCTTGCCAGTACCACGTCGGACAGGAACAGGATGATGACCGCCATGACCATCAGGAACACCGCCATTCCGGTGGCATCATTGAGTCCCTGCTGGCCCAGCGAGACATATTCCACAATCCGGGTGGTCACCGTATGCACGCGTCCCGGACTTCCGATAATCGACGGAATACCGTAACAGCTGGCCGCACTGACGAATACCAGCAGGGCGCCGGAAATCAGCGAGGGCATCATCATGGGCAGCGTAATGGTAAACAGCGTTGTCAGCGGTGTTCCGCCGCTGATTCGGCTCGCTTCCTCCAGGGAGGGATCCATTTTCTCCATTGCCCGGCTGATGGTGATAAAGGCATACGGATAGTAAAAACTGGTCAGAACCCAGATCATCCCCGGCAGGCTGTACACATTCAGCGGTCCGGGAGCATCGCTCAGATGGAACAGGCTCCGCATCCAGAGATTGATCGTTCCCACATTGGGATTGAGCAGCCGCAGCCAGGCCATGGCTCCCACATACGGGGGCACCATATAGGTCAGGACAAACAGCGCCCTGAAGAATTTCTTCCCGTAGAGGTTGGTCCGCCCCACCAGGAACGCCAGCGGAAACGCCAGAATCGTTCCCAGAAT
>JAFUBF010000413.1 GCA_017460325.1 Clostridia bacterium
AAAAACTCCTCCAGGCAGATCTGAAGACAGTCGATGAAGTCATCGCGTTTTCCCAGACCGCAGAGCAGTTCGTCAGGGAGAATAACACCAGCAACAGAATAAGCGCCCACATCGGAATCTGTGTCGAAGAAATCGGCGTCAACGTCATCACGCACGGCTTTTCATCTGAAAACAACCATTTTTCCATCCGGCTGCTTCTGGACGATTCGGACTGGGTCCTTCGCTTCCGGGACGATTGCAATCCCTTCGATCCGACTCATTACATTCCCAAAGACAGCAGTGAAGTCTCCGGTATTCGCCTGGCACTGGCCGTGGTCAGAAATGCGAATTATACCTACTCACTGGGCATGAACAATCTGCTCTTCCAGTTCCCCTCAGCGCTTTCCGATGAACCGAGCCCGCACCCGGTCAAAGCATAGCTCCCGATAAAAGATTCAGTACCTCCGGTTGACCGGAGGTACTGTCTTTATTTGCGGCCCTTCCCGACGGTGTCCATGCACTCCGCTGCTTCGGGAAATGCCAATTGCACAAATCCTGTCCGAGAAACGGAGGTTCTCTTTCGGCAAGGAACCGAATGCCTTTCCCCGGCATATTCCCGTCCAATGCTCACATTCCGATTCATTCTGAGATCGGCACTCCGTCACTCCTGACCATATCATACACGAACACTTCGTGGATCTCCTCGTCATACCCTTCATAAAACCCGGTGGGCATCCCGGCAACAATCCTTGCTCCCCTGTTATACAGGAGCAGAAAACGCCCGTTTTCTTTATCAAATGACAGGCCCTCGATCTCCCCCTGCCGGACAACATCATCAAAGGTCTTCTCAAGGCTGACACTTCCGGTCTGTCCGTCTTCGGATATCTCTACCCTGTACAGATGGTCCGGTTCATCGCGCTCGGCATCTCCGTCATCACCTGTCACGTACAGCTTTCCCTCATCGCAGGCAATGCCCTGCAGCCACCTCGGAGCCGGCTGCATGCGCATTTTCCCCCTGTAATCCCCCGTATCCAGATCATACATGTAGAGGTATTCACTGGATTCATCCGCAATCCACGAGGTCATATAGACCGTACGGGAATCCGGATCCACGGTTATTCCGCTGCACTCCATCTGGCCCGTGTCAGAGCGGAAGGGAAAGACCCGTTTGAGTTTCAGCGTATCGCTGTCATAGACCGCGACCTGGATGTTTTTCCCCTCGCCGTCCATAAAGTATTCCACGCCCAGATACAGCTCATTGTTGTACACATCAATGTCTCCGATATGGTTGACCTCCAGTGTGTACCCCTCAAACGGCTCTCTGTTCTCGGCCACCGGCATCCAGTTCCCGTCGTATTTGGTCAGCGTCCCGGAGCCGCTTACAAAGTAGTATCCGCCCTCCGCGCATACGCCCTGTCGGCCTGCAACAGAATGCACCTCTGCCAGTTCATACCTGAACGCACTTTCCGCCTCGCAGCAGATCCACGAGAAAAGCAGTGCCATCAGGCAGATCAGCATAAACGTCCGTTTATTCATGTTCCCTCCGCAAAACCCGGCTCATATCGATTTAACCGTTCCCCGTAAGGCGGTCTTTCCCTCCGTCATTCGCGAAACATCCTTCCCTTCCGCCATCTCCCGGCCGCTTCCACTTCCGTTTCACATCCGATACGTTCGCCGTATGACTTCTCAAACCTTCACATTCGGATTGGTGAATTGTCCATGTGCCTTTGTCATTCCGTTTCCATACTGGATGGCAAACTTCGGGCAGCGGTGCAGGCAGCCAAGACACATCACACATTTCTCCCTGACCCATACCGGCTTTTTATTCCTCATTTCAATGGCTTTCACCGGGCATTTCCTTTCGCACAGTCCGCAGCCGATGCAACTGTCATCCACATGCAGGTTTGACGTTTTTCGGACGAATGCGTTATACATGGGCTGTGCGATCAGGTCGACGACGGCAGCCGGTACGCCGGGCGACATACGATCATTGTGATACCGGTTTCTGACCTTTTCGATCAGATCACCGATCTCCTCCTCTGTCTTTTCCGTAAACTTTGCCACCTTCTCCGGCGTGGAAAGATCGAAGATCGGCGTCCAGGTATCCGCCATGCGAACGGAATAATAGGCATCTATCTTCTTTCCCCGAATGGCTCTGTCTGCCATTTTCCCACTGGCTCCCGTGGTTGTGCCGTAGGTCGAGACAAAAAACAGATAGTCCGTATGGAAAGAAGCCCTGCTCAGGAACTCCTTCACCATGCTTGGCAGTCCCCAGAAATAGGTCGGAGATATAATGCCGATGGCCTCATCCTCAAACGCCCATCCATCCCGGTTCATACAATCCGGTATAAAGACGGTCTCCTGTCCCATCGCTTCTGATAACCGTTTTGCAACGTATTTGCAGTTTCCTGTGGCGCTGAAATAGATAATCATGTTCAAACCCTCCAACTGACTGTTTTGCTCTTTCCCAGGTGCCTGGACGCACTGCTTTGCCTGACTGTTGCCGGGGATTTTCGATCCTCCCGAGGGGGTCCACTGACCTCATGACAGCCACGGCAGTTCAACCCCCGGTATGTAAAGCGGCTTCCCTTCCATCTGCTGGTACGGAATGCCGTTTTCCTGAAGGATCCTGAGGAACGCTTCCAGATAGACCGGAGTGGAAAAGTTCTGCATAAAATCCAGCGTTATCCTGTGATTGACGGCGGATATTTCAACCAGAATCCCCTCGACCATCGGATACGCCAGCGTGCGAAATCCGGTAATATAGGATTCCACATCACCAAGGTCCGCTTTACCGATATAGCTGACGGTTGCCGTCAACGCGCTGGAAAGGGTCGCATCGTCGCGCCTGATGAAGGCCACACGTTCTTCGTCTGTTTCAAGTGACTGGAGCACCCGGCATTTTCGGTTCAGTGCCTGCTGACTGGCAATCACGTTTTCATCCATCGTCTGTGCAAAGACCATGCCTCGAAAGGCCGTTGCCTGCCGGGTAAGCGGCCAGTTACGGATTCTGTCCCTGTACTCCAGCCACACCCCGCCCACAAGGCTCTGGTGTGCTTTCGGCGCTCTCAGTGCTTTTCTCTGATTGACGCACAGACAGATCCGCACCGGTCGCCCAATATCCGGATGCACGGATTCAATGGCGCGGCTGAGCAGCAACACGGTCATCGTCCCCGGGCTGCTGTCATGTTCTTTACAAAACCGGATGAACGCTGATTCCTCCATCGTGATCCCGAACAGCATCTTCCTCCGGTCACCCCGGGCATGACACAACTCCGTCAGATTCAGTGCCGGAGACACGTTCCCCGCATCCGCAGGCGGCGCGGGTTCCAGCCCAAGTGCAGGATCTTCCCATTCCTCAGGTGGAATCCGATCGCCAACCAGGCGGATCCCCTGCGTGCAGATCTGCACGTGATAATGATCCGAGCAATAGTAATACAGCAGGGTACGGATCAGTTCCAGCATGCCGGTGCCATCCGTCAGCGCATGAAAAACATCCACATAGATGGTACATTCCTGCCAGGCAAACGCCAGCAGATGAAAGCCCGATGCCGGCGAATTCAGCGGAACCCCCTTCTCCGAATCACTGACGGTGACGGGGTGTCCATTTTCCCGGAAAACGTACGCATTTCCTTCCTTCTGCAGCATAACAGCAAAGTAGGGATAGCGCTTCATGGTCGTGTACACCGCGCGTCGAAGGGACTCCCCGTCGATTGCATCCCGCAACCGGATCTCCATCCGGATGACATTCGATTTCTCACGACTCGTCTGGTACAGACGGGTTAATTCCGAAAACAGTGGTATCTTCATGTCAAATCTACCTTTGGAAATTCCGTTTTTCAGAGCGGCATCCTTTCTCACCCGTTAATCGCGCGATGCATCTGACCCTTTAAGGCTTTTATCCGGATCGCTCCTGATCTCCCGGGCAGTGGGTCTTCTCCCCGCCGAGCCCGGTTTATCCTCAATCTGGACGAACGTTCAGACATCCAGTTCACTAATGGCTATTGTCCGGAAAAAGGCGGAGAGCCCTCCCTCTCTTCCCTTTAGGCAGTCTCACAGGAACAGATCCTCTGCTTTTATGACATTTTGAATATATCCGGTATAAGAGCCGTCCCTCATCCCGTAGGGCGTGACCAGAACGGCATGTATCGCATATCGAGCACCGGTAACCGAAAGGAGATCTGATGTCTTTCGTCGGATGGCCTCGTCATCCGCCTTTGTAACCAGGTACTCTTCTCCCGAAAACTTCATTTCACACAGGTCGATTACCTGATCTTTTCGCACAATCATCAGATCAATCTGCGAACCGTAAATACCTTTTGTTGAATCCTCCCTGCAGGCCCAGGAATAAGCTTCACTCAGGATGCCGGAAATGCCCAACGCCTGCTTCATTTGAGAAAAATGCGCGAGACAAACCCGTTCAAAAGCCAGTCCACACCAGGCATTGACCAGAGGCGTATTTATCTGATGGCTCCAAAAGTGCTCATCTGTCGGTCTGTCTTCCAGAAATCGAAAATAGAAGAGCGTAAAATTGTCGACCAACTGGTAGATTGCATTTCTTTCTTTCATCCCATATCGACGATATTTTCGAAGAAAGCCACAATTCTCCAGTTCTTCCAGCCGTACTGAAAAATTACCCGAGTCTGACAAATGAGTGGCATTCAGCAGTTCTTCCCTGGTCATTCCAACTTTCTTTTTTCCCAGAGCGGTAACGATTTTGATGTACGGTCCCGGCTTTCTGAACAGTGAAGCATACAGATCGTCAAATTCGTGAGCCAATGGGGCGCCTTTGACAAAAAAGAGGCGGTCAATATTCTGTGGCAGACTAAGCCCCTTTTCAAGAAATCCCCAATAATACGGAACCCCACCCATGATCATATAACACTCGAGAATCTGCCGGCGGTTCATGATTATATTCCGCGACTGAATAAAGGCCTCGCATTCCCTGAGTGTAAAGGGCTGCAGGTGAATTCGACAGGAGAGACGGTTATACAACCCACCTTTGTTGTGTATGATCCTGCTCAGCATCCAGGAGGTTACAGAACTGCAGACAATCAGAAAGATATCTTTCCTGGCAGACGCCCAGCCATTCCAGAATCCCTCAAGCGCCATCATAAAATCGCTGCCCTGAGTATCCATCCAGGACAGTTCATCCAGGAAGATCACCTTCTTTTTCTCTGGAGATCCCCGAATCAGCTCTTTTATCAGTTCAAACGCCTCGAGCCAGTTCCCTGGCCTTGAACAGTCTTTCAGTCCATATTCACGAAGAGAAGCAGTGAACTCAAACAGTTCATCCGACATTTTACCGCCATAGTATCCTGTATGTTGAAATGTGAATTTTGAATCGAGAGTTTCTCGAACCAGATAGGTTTTCCCCACTCTGCGTCTGCCATACACCGCAATAAACCTGGATTCTTCCGCCTCATAGGCATCAGTCAGAATTTTTTGTTCTTTTTCCCGGTCTATCAGCATACTCTCACCTCTCCTTAGATATACCCCCAACGTTAACTGAATTATCACCTTACGTTAGCGTCAATGCTATTCCTATGTTTTGCGTTAGCCACATTATAATTATAGTTAGCGCCAAAGTCAATGATCTTTTTGGCGCTAACCCATTTCAAAAAAGGCTTAGCGCCAAAAAGATAATTTGTTTTCGGCGCTAACATTGTTAGAAATCAAGTTAGCGCCGAAAATCGCTATCATTTTGGCGCTAACTCGTTAATTATTTGGCTTATCGCTTTAATCAGGGTAAGTGATGGGCAGCTGACGGAGTCTCTTTTCGCGTCGCAAATCAGGCAAAAACAATTCAAGGGCAAAAATCGTACCAATTCTGATCTCCCGGGCAGTGGATCTCTTCCTAACCAAACGCGTCTTTTCCTCAATCCAGACAAACCTTCAGCCATCCGGAGATGCTATTTTTTCTGCGTGATGTACC
>JAFUBF010000414.1 GCA_017460325.1 Clostridia bacterium
GGCCGGAAGCACAGTTATTACCCGCAATGCTGCCATCATTGCCAGACGTCATCTTCATATGACTCCTGCCGATGCAGCGGCCTTTGGTGTACAGCATGGCCAGTCTGTCTGTGTACGCGTCATGGGAAGTCGTCCACTCATTCTCGAGGATGTTCCCGTGCGCGTGAGTGAACAGTCTTCCCTTGCCCTTCACATGGACACCGATGAGGCCAATGCTGCGGGCGCAGGGAAAGACTGTACCTGCCGAATCATCTCCCCCGGTATTCCGATAGCCTCCTGCCCGGTACCGGATTCCCCCGCCACGCCTGCCGCATCTCCCTGTGAACTGTCCGGAAAGCTGATTACGGATCAGGATATCCGAAAGCTCAGATCCTCCGGCTGTACCTGTCTCAAACTCTCCCGGGGACAGATCATTACCCCGCTGGCCAAAGACACCGCAAGGGATGCAGGCATAACACTCATATACGGAGGTTGAACCGATGTTCATAGCAAAAGTGGTTGGAAACCTGTGGGCTACCCGTAAAGAAGATTCGCTCATTGGACGTAAACTGATGATTGTGGAACCTTCCAGTCTGGACGGTACGTCTACCGGTGAACAGCTGGTGGCCGTAGATACCATTGATGCAGGCATCGGCGAAATGGTTCTCGTGGCGCAGGGTTCCTCTGCACGTAAGGCAGTCGGTCAGCAGGATTCTCCCGTCGATGCTGCAATTGTTGCCATCATTGATATACATGAGGTAAAGGGAAAATGAGTGATCTGGATCTGCTTCGCAGCGGCGGCGTTGTGGGCGGCGGCGGAGCCGGCTTTCCTCTCTGGAAAAAGCTCTCCTCTCCGGCAGAAATTCTGCTGATCAACGGTGCCGAATGCGAACCCCTTCTGAAAAGCGATCAGTACCTGATGCAGCGTTATCCATCTGATCTTTTGCAGGCCGCCTCCCGTCTGGCCTCCATCATCCATGCAACGGAGGCCGTCATCTGCCTCAAGGATCATTACACTCAGCAGATCAGGGCCCTCACGGATGCCCTTCAGTCCCTTTCTCTGATGCCCGCCGTCCGTCTTCATCTTCTGCCCACCGTCTATCCCATTGGCGATGAACAGGCCCTTGTACACAGTGCCACAGGCCGAACCGTTCCACCCGGTGCACTTCCCGGTTCGATTGGCTGTACCGTTGTCAGTGTTTCCACAGCCCTGAACGCCCTGCGTGCGCTTAACGGGAAACCCGTTACCCGTCGGTTCATCACCGTTGCCGGTGAGGTAAAGAAACCCGGCGTCTACTGTGTTCCTGTCGGGATGCCCGTCCGGCTTCTTCTGGAACAGGCGGGCGGTGCCACTGTTCAGGATTTTCGCCTGATACTGGGCGGACCCATGATGGGTCCTCTTTCCGCCCGGGACACCGAAAATGTTGTCACCAAGACACTGGGCGGTGTCCTGGTTCTCCCGGCGGATCATACCCTTGTCCGTCATGCCGAACTTCCTCTGGAACAGGCCCGGATACGTGCCCGTTCCGTCTGTATCCAGTGTCGTACCTGTACAGACCTCTGTCCGCGGCATTTGCTGGGACACCCCATCTATCCGCACCTGACCATGCGAGCCTTTGCATCGGGTGACCGCCTGGAACCCTCTGCCATGCTTTGCATGGAATGTGGAATCTGTGAACTGTATGCATGCCCCATGGGCCTTAATCCAAGACGGATCCAGCAGAAACAGAAAGCAGAACTTCGTGCTGCCGGAGAAAAGCCCGCTTTCCAGCTGAAAGATCCACCGCCACTGGCCGAATATCATCAGGCGCCCTCCGGACGTGTCCTGTCAAAGATTCATGTCGCCTGTTATGATATCCCCGTTCCGAAAGATGCCACTGATGTCTCTTCTCCCATTGTCTGTATCCCCCTTAAACAGCATATTGGCGCACCGGCTTCCCCCTGTGTTGCCGTCGGCGACCAGGTACAGCGTGGGGATACGATTGGACGTATGGCAGAGGGTGCGCTCGGTGCGGATATTCATGCCAGCATCTGTGGAACCGTTGCAGAGATTGAAAACGGAATCGTCGTCATCCGTGCCCGGTCCTGATCCTCTCTCCAAACTCCATCCAGGAAAGGAAACATACTCATGATTTCTTTGGGTCTGCTGGAAACCAACAGTATCGCTCGTGGTGTCATTGCAGGAGATGCCATGCTGAAAGCGGCGGAGGTTACGCTGCTCAAAGCCGGAGCTGTCTGCCCCGGCAAATATACGGTCATCATCTGCGGCGAGGTTGCCGCCGTCTCTGCCTCCATGGATGCCGGCAAGCGTTACGCCGGGGAATTCCTGGTTGATGATCTGACCATTGCCAGTCTGGATCCTCAGGTCGTCCAGGCCATTTCCGGCGGAAATCCTCCGTCTCGTCTGAATGCCATGGGCGTCATGGAATTTTATACTATCTCGGCCGCTGTAGTGGCTGCAGATCTGGCGGCGAAAGCGGCGGATATCCATCTTATGGAGGTCCGTCTGGGCCTTGGGATTGGTGGGAAATCTTACGTGACCCTTTGCGGAGAAGTTGCGGCTGTACAGGCCTCCATTGATGCAGGCACTGTTCCTGCAAAGAAAAACGGAACTCTGGTTTCTACC
>JAFUBF010000415.1 GCA_017460325.1 Clostridia bacterium
CCAGAATCGTTTTTTGACCTGTCCGCCCATCATTCAACCTCCTTCAATTCTACTTTGGCTTTCGTCACCGTATGACGGATATGGACCATTGTCTGATGAACCGGTGCAGAGCACCTGGCCCTCTCCTTCAATTCTACTTTGGCTTTCGGCACCGTATGACGGATATGAGCCATTGCCTGATGAACCGGTGCAGAGCACCGGACCCACGCCTTTTTGTGCCGTCACCCGGAAAAGCCCGCGATGCGGATCCGTGTTTACTTACTGTCTTCCTCTTTTTTTGTGAGTCCCAGCATATCCATACGGATCTCCGCTTCTTCCCGGTAAAAGTCAAACGCATTATCACTGATATTGTACGGATCGATTTCCATGATGACAAAATCGAATTCCTGGTTTTCGATGTAATTTTCCACCTGATAGATCGTTTCCTCATAATCCGACCAGATGGAGTCGATAATGCCGCAGACCGGGGCCAGGAAGACGGCTACCGGTGAAAAGTAGCTGTCCCGCATCATGAATACTTTCAATCCTTCAAAATTGTTCCGGTTCGTGATGATGCTGTGCCTGTACTGTCCCGGCAGGTAGGCATTATACGCGGAAACCGACGGATAGTCCCCGAGTGTATCCGGCAGGGTCTTGTTGATCAGCGTTTCATACACATCCCCGCGGACAATGTTCCGTTCACCGTTATCCAGGTAACTGAGGTATTCGTACAGTCCGGGATCCTTCGGCCACAGGGCGGTAAAATCTTCCGTCCCGATATAGCTTTTTCCGGTCTTGAGACCCTGACTGCCGAGCATTTTACCCGGATAGGTCACCCAGTCAAAGGCGGAGGGGCCGAGTCTTGAACCGTCCGCATCCAGGCGGACCCCTGCCGTTACCTCCATCCAGTGCGCAATCTCACGAGCGGCCATCCAGGCAGCGGGAATGGTCCAGAAACGTTCCGTCCGGTAGAAGCACTGATCATACGGGAGGCTCTGGTTGGGGAAATACTGGTTGAAATCGATGACACTGATGTCGTTATCCGTAAAGATATTCATCAGCTCACTGATTTTGTTTTCGGGGTTTGCGGCAGGAAGGCCGTAATCCACCTCTGTCTCCCCCACCCTGTACTTGCTGGGCGGGACGATAAACAGCAGCTTCCCTCCCTGTTCCTCCACCTTTTCCTGAAGGATCTTCAGCCGCATGGCATACGTCAGCATTTCAGGATCATAGCCGGAATAGAAAGAGGTACTGTGCAGATAGCCTTTTTCATCTTTGACGTACAGGAAATCGGAAAATTCCTTCTTTCCCATAATCTTGGCGCCTCTTGAATACGCTTCAATAAATTCGATCCGGCCGGTAAACCCTTCATTCATGACATCTTCGAATGCCGCGATGGCTGTCTTGATGCTCTCCACCGAGGAAAGACGCGTTCCACGAAGCACCTGCATCATCTTCCCGCCGTTCAGGCCCAGGTTGTAGACAAGCAGAATCAGGAGGATAGCAAGCAGTAAAATGCTGAAGATAACTTTCCGCAGGATGTATTTCACTCTCTTCCTCCTTTCCTGTAATCAGCAGCGTGTAATGTGTTTGAAGGCAGAAATCCGCCATGTTAAAGGGTCGGGAAATACGCTCCCACAACGATAAAGCACAGAGAAAGACCCAGCAGCAGACACATGCACAGCGGATAGACGATGGTCATCGCCTGATTCAGCAGGCCGTTCTGGTCTTTGAACATCCGCTGGTTCATATTCCTTGCAATCGGGGTACAGAACACAATTCCGATAATATAGTAAATCCAGTTTTCCCGGATCATCCGCAGAGCAATCTCGCTGAAAAAGCCGTTGTTATTCAGTCCGAAAAGATCCAGATAGTAACGGGACGCCTGATAGATGTCCCCCGCCCTAAACAGAACCAGTCCGACGCAAACCAGAAACATCGTGTAGACATGTCGGAGGAATTTGGTGGGGATCTTCGAAGGATAGTCCACAATACTCTCCGCCAGCACGATAATGCCGTTAAATACGCCCCACAGCAGGAATGTATAGCTGGTTCCATGCCAGAAGCCCATCAGGGCAAAGGTAAAGATCTGGAAAACGCTGGTATCCTCACCCTCTGAATGCGACTCACTGAAC
>JAFUBF010000416.1 GCA_017460325.1 Clostridia bacterium
GGGACACGGTTCGTTATAACGGGCAGGAATGCTTTAGCAGTGGCAGAAGAACCACCGGATATTTTGCGCTGGCTGAACTGTGTGGGACAAAGGTTAAGAATTCTGTAGTATACAAGAAGCTCAAACTGCTGGAAAAAGCAGACCATTATTTAACCGAGAGGAGAATGCGGGGAGACGGAGAAAACGGTTAAACGCAATTCCTCCCCGCCCTAATGAGGACGGGGTCTCCTTGCTAACGATGATGAACAGTTTGACTGTTTCAACTGGATGCTGGAGAAGAAGAAACAGGGGCTGGTGAGGCATGCGGGGTTTTCCTTCCATGATGATGCAGCCCTGCTGGATCGGGTTCTGACGGAGCATCCGGAAATGGAATTCGTTCAGCTGCAGATCAATTATCTGGACTGGGAGAGTCCCTGGATTCATTCGCGCGAGGTGTATGAAACCGCCGTGAAACACGGGAAACCTGTGATCGTGATGGAACCGGTCAAGGGAGGCACGCTGGCCCATGTTCCGCCGGAAGCGGAGAAACTTCTGAAGCAGGCAGAACCGGATCTTTCCGTTGCTTCCTGGGCGATTCGATTTGCCGCCGGCCTGCCCGGCGTCATGATGGTCCTTTCCGGGATGAGCAGTATCGGGCAGATGGAAGACAACCTGAGTTATATGGAGGATTTCAGACCGTTGACGGAGGAGCAGGTGGCGGAGATGATCAACCGACAGATTGCGGTTCCCTGCATCGGCTGTTCCTACTGCACCGACGGCTGTCCCATGAGCATTCCGATTTCCCGGTATTTCAGCCTGTATAACGAGGATATGCGGGAGAATCTGGCGGAGAAGGGCTGGACGGTCGATTTCACCAACTACGACAACCTGGGAGGGAAATTCGGCAAAGCAAAGGACTGTATTGCCTGCGGGCAGTGTGAGCGTGTCTGTCCCCAGCATCTGGGGATTATCGAAAAGCTGCGGGATGTTTCAGAACATTTTGATCACACATAAAGAGCACAGCAGAAGGGGGAAAAGTCTGCACCGGTTTGTCAAATATTGTTCCCCATCAATCATACGGTGTCGAAAGAAAAAGTAACATTACAGGAGGATGACATCATGGAATTTGCAGGAAACAAATCCGTTATTACGCCGGAAGGGGTTTTCATCATCGGTACGTATGATGAAAACGGGATCCCGAATGCCATGAACGCGGCGTGGGGCATGCAGAGCGACATGGGTGAGATTACCCTGATGCTGGCCAGGCATAAAACGACCGAGAACTTTGAGAAAACCGGAGCGTTCACCGTTGCCTTTGGGACAGTGGACACCATGGTCATTTCCGATTACTTTGGCGTGGAAACCGGCAGGAAGGTCAACAAGATTGAAAAGGCCGGCTGTCATGTGCACAGGAGTGCACACGTCAATGCCCCAATCATTGAGGAATACCCCCTGACGCTGGAATGTAAAGTGAAATCCTGGGACGCTGAAACCGGATATCTGATTGGCGAGATTGTTGCATCTCAGGCAGATGAAAGTATTCTCACGGATGGAAAGGTGGATCTGGGCAAACTGAAACCGATCATCTTTGATCCGTCCTTCAACGTGTACCGTGTGGTTGGAGAAGCCGTCGGGAACGCCTTCAGAGATGGCCTTCAGCTGAAATAACACATCACGGTGGCGGGCATGGCCCGCCTTTTTCCGTTTCCGGAGAAAAGGGATGGCGTACTGCCTGTGGGCATAGCGACAGTGCCGGGTGTACATACGCTGAAGCCCCGGCGGGAGCCGGAAGCTTAAAAGATGGGTATTCGGGAAATGAAGAATGCAGCGGATTTCGGCATTCACCTGCCGCTCGTGGGGGATTCCGGGACGGCGTACAAAAGCCAGCTTACGGACAGCGTAAGCCGGCTTTATGAACGACGTTTCTTTTTTCGCTCTGTTTTATCCGCGTACAGTGCCCGGTCAGATTCAGCCAGGATCTCATCCATCGAAGGGCACTGATTTACGGGGGTGGAATATGCGCCGAGACTGGCTGAAATGAGATAATTCCTGGGGCCACAGATGTCGCGGGCTTTTGCTTCCATACGCTTTCGGATGGATTCCAGAGCCGGAAGGAAAGACTGATCTGACAGGAAAGCAAAGGCGAATTCATCTCCGCCGTACCGGGCACAGATTCCTCTTCCTTCCGTTTCTTCCTGCAATGCTCCCGCAAGGCTCTGAATGGCATGGTCACCTTCCTGGTGCCCGTAGACGTCATTTATGTTCTTCAGTCCGTCCATATCCATGGAGAAGAGCGTCAGGATCTGATCCTGCGTGTCCGGCAGATGCAGCCGGCGCTCCAGTTCCCGCAGGAATCCCCGGCGGTTATACAATCCGGTCAGATAATCGTGTTCTGCCATCTTCAGGATCGCATCGTTGGCTTCTTTCAACCGGCGATTGCTGATGACGGCATTCAGTGCAGCAGAGAGAAACAGGGCTTCTTCCTCAAACCGTTCCTGATCCCGGAGGCTCCAGTCTTTCATGCCGGAAACCAGATAGCCCATGGTTTCCTCCTCGTTCTGCAACAACTGAGCCATGGCGATCCGGACAGAGGAATCATTTATCAGGGCGTGCCTGTCCGGGACGACGGAATCTTTCAGGCGGAAGGACTCTCCGGATTCAAAGCGGCCATGACGACCGTACAGGATCGGATAAGCGAGGCTATGGTCGTTTTCATCCAGCACGGCGGCAAAGTAAAACGGGTTCGGCCACTGGGCAAAGAGCGGAGGAAGACATTCCTTCAGCTTTGACAGAGAATGCATGCTGAGGGTTCTCTGCATAAAGAATCCCATTGCCCGGATATGCCGGGTATAATCCAGATTGATGATCTTCAGATCACCGATCTTTTGCGTGGTGCGGAAGGCACTTCGCCTGGTACAGCCGCAGGACTGGCGCGGAATGAACCTGAAGGGAATGGGCCAGACTTCGGTCTTCCCGGCGTTGGCCGGATCCCAGGACCGCATGCAGTCCAGCATGAGGTTGAACATATGGGAAAAGTCCGGCATGGCTGTGGTGATGGAAGGTTCGTGTTTTTCTCCCGGAAGAATGCCGTCAAATCCGGCAACCCGTACCTGATCCGGAACCTGGATGTTTTTTTCGGACAGGTAAATGGTGACAGCGATGGCCATGGCATCATTGGCACACAGAAAGGCCTCCGGCATGTGGCCGCCTGATGCAAAATAGGCGTTCAGCGCCCTGATTGTCGGTTCATCCCAGTATTCTCCGTAGATGACCTGGTCCTGCGGCAGTGAGGCGCCGTTTTCCTCCAGGACCTTTCGGCACAGGTGGATTCGCTCTTCTGAATAGGAATTCCCCTTAATTCCGGCGACCATGACAAGGTCGCGGCATCCGTGATCCTCAATCAGATGCCGGGCAACTTTTTCAAACCCGGTGGAATACTGGAACGCCATGTTGATACAGCCCTCATACTGTCTCTCCAGCATGAAGACAGGAAGGCCTTTTTTCTTCGCCAGCTCAATGAGAAGACCGTTGATGAGATCGGACCGGATCATTTCCCCGAACAGCAGATAGCCGGCCAGGTCCGGGAGATCAAATGCGGATATGAATTCCCGGATGCTCGTTTCACCCCGCGCTTCGACGCTGTTCCGGTCAAAGGCGATACAAAGGGGCAGGAAGGGCGTCCCGACAGTAGCGTCGATCAGGCGGTTCAGAACCAGGTTCAGGTTTTCCACGTCTTCCCAGGAGGTGCAGACGGCTATAATTCTGCGTTCAGTAGAGTTCATTTGCAACCCTCCTTTTGAATGACAGGGAAAGATCCCGCCGGTTCTCCTATCATGTTTCTTCCACACTCTGTGTCTGCTAACTATACATCAGGCAGGAAGGATTGTCAATTGATGGCATGGGTGGGTTTACCGCCCTGCAAAGCTGAATCCTTGGTTTTCTGCCCCTGATCGTGCTGCCTGTCGGATATTCATCCAGTTCATTTATGCGATCCGATTGGACGGATGAAAGTCCAGAAAAGGGGAAACAGATTGTTCCTGTCGGTCTTCTGCCGGGGGGAATTTTCAGCTGCCGGGACGGGGCGGATACGCTATTCTTTGAAAGGCATTTTCAACAAACAGAATAACAGAAAACCTCTGACTTTTCTGTACAAGATGTCAGTTACCGCGAGAGGAGAGCAGAGTTGAAAAAGAGAACGATCGCCCCTTATGAGGTCCTTTTGGCTGTATTTTTCGTCGTTCTGTTTTTGCTGACACAGCTGATCCGTACGACCACTGTCCAGGATGAAACCAGTGGCATCGACGAGGATGGCCTGCCGACAACCTCCCTGACTCTGAAAGATATCGAAGCCCCGGGAACCCGGATTGCGGTTCCGATGGTCCCTGAGTGGGAGACTGCACTTCAAAAACGTTTTCCGGATGCTGAGATTGTCCGATATGACGATCTTCCGAGTGCCTACATGGCGGTGGCTTCCGGTGAGGCTGGCGCGGCTTTTGGTTTTATAGAGGAGCGGAGAACTCTGGCAAATACGAATCCGGATCTTGCATTTATCATGGAGCCGTTTGCTGTCATTGATTGCGGATTTGCAACGCAGAAAACGGAAGTGGAGAAAGCGTCGCATTGCTTGATGAGATCGGCGAAGCAGTTGAAAATATAGAGAAAAAGGTCAGGGATTACATCGCGTACGAGAAAAAACGGGAGGAAGAAAAAGCAGCGTCAAAGCAAGGAGAAGAGCCGGAGAAGAAGGCGTTTTCCGTAGTTCCTGCGAAGCTGAAGGGCTTTCTTGAGGTTAAAGGGTCGACACCCGGTGCCTTGGAAGTCGTAAAGAACGAAGAGGCAATCAACAGGGAAATATGGGGAAAAGGGCTGTACGCGATAGGAACACATTCGAAAATGAGCGCTGCAGAGGCAAACCGTCTTTTCAAACTGCGTGAACCTGTTGAGAAGAACTTTGACATCATAAAAGCACTTCCCGGAACTGATCGGGTCCGAGATGAATCGGCCGTCCTGGGGCGTATGTTTGTTGCCTTTATCTCAGCGATCATCTACACGGAACTTGCAAATGCATTAGAGGAAGTGGCCAAAGAGAGGTAACTAACGAATCCCGGGGATGATACTCCTGCGACGATCGATCAGCTGATTTCAGTATCGATGATGCTCCTTCCAAAAGGTACGTATGGTTTACAACATAAATCAATGGCCGGAAGTCAGCAGATCTTCAAAAATTGAATGTAGGGAAAGACACTTTGGAAAGGGTGGTTGAGGAATACAATTCAGACCTCCGGGATACGGAGCAAGTAAAAGCAGAGACTGATTCATCCGTCGATCACGAAAGAGAAACGAATGAACTGTCTGATGCAGAAAAAGATAACCAACCTAAACGACATCGGGGACGTCCGCCAAAACTAAAGAACCGGCGGAAGAAAAAACCAGGAGGCCCAGAGGAAGACCGCCTAAGCCAGGGAATCCGATGGATGAAAAACCCAGGAGATCCCGTGGGAGACCACCGAAGCCAAAGAGTCTTGAACCGGAGAAACCGAAACGTCCCCGGGGAAGACCACGAAAACACAGCGGATAAAGATTCCCTGCTTCAATTGGTCCGACGTAATCAAATGACAGAAACAGTTGCAGAAGCCCGGAGATATTATCGGCAGCAGGGGGGTATTTCCGTCATGTACATGTTTCGGCAGTACGAACGGAAGGAAATAAATGGTATGAAGCCGGGATTTTCCGCTTCAGCATTCGCTATTCCTCCTCCTCATGAAAAACAGACTCCTGACGTGTATCGTAAACAGAAAACTCTCCGGAGCACAACTTTTTCTATAGAAAAAGACATCGAAGCAAAGCATACAATCAGTCAGCGCATCATCGAAGGCTGCAGAAGCTTCCTTTTCCCGGACAGCAGGGGGGCACTGGCAGGACTATCTCTCCCGGGAGGAACTGCCGAATATCATTCCATTCCGTACGGTTACCCATTCCTCCTGCGGCATCCGGTGAGGAACAGTACCTGATAGGCTCAAGCCTGGGCAGATAAATTAGGCGCGGATACGATTCTATAACGCGTGGAGGAGAGTTCACCTTATCGTCTGCTTCAGCTGTAGAGCTGATGATTCAGGCCTAACTGCATGACATTGATCTGCCGCCGGATGTTGTCAGATACATCTTTACCCTTGAACATGAGGAACTGTTGAAAGCCCGACAAGCAAGAGAGCTATTCCGGAACGTTCCAGAATAGCACCAAAAACTGTTGACGCACGCGACGGCGACGCAATACAATATAACTTAGGAGCATCCTTTCGGCACGGATAAGCTGTCCTGCGAATTCCTGGTATGCGTCATGTACAGGACCCGTATATCGCTTCTGATTGGTTTTGTGCCGATGATCCTGGTCCGCATCATTGGCGTCATCTATCCTGCGGGGCGATGTCCCTTCGTCCATCAATACGGCGAACGGTTGTCTGTTCTCTACGCGCTGCAAGTTCACCACCGGCGATTCTGTCACGTGATGCAGATGGAAAGCATCGTTGGGGGTCACAGCGTGGCCTGTTATCCGTGGAATGAATGTAAGCTTGAGGGGACAGGCGCTGATCAAGGACGCGAAGACGGGCTTTTTGCTCCGATAGCGTCTTACGCCGTCCAGTCCTGGGGCGGTTTTTCTGACAAAATGCGAATAGCCCTTTTCGAGTTCCCGGACCACCCGGGTTTTACCGGCTTGCCTTGCTCCGTGCCGAATATCATACCGTACGTATACTTTCATTCTTCCTGCGGCATCCGACCCGTGGATTTGTTCCCGGATCAGGAAAATGTATACAAAGGTGCGGTAGCGGAAAATTACGTGATACAGCATATGGCTGTTCATTCAGGTCAGTTGTTTTACTATGAACCTTCTGACAGCATGGAAATCGTTTGTCAATGACGACGGAGAAAACATCGTCCCGATCGAAATCAAAGCCGGAAGGCATAAAAAGTCCATGATTATGATGAAAATGGAAAAGTACACTATTTGACTATCTATGATTTGCCCACCATAAGTCCATTATTTTTGGCCAGAGGGTGAAAAACGGGGTGGATGCATCTGGTTTACCACAAATAAAAAAAGATCCTGCATCGGATCAAGAGAAGCACGGTTATTGTGAAAAAGACGAACATTAAC
>JAFUBF010000417.1 GCA_017460325.1 Clostridia bacterium
GCCCGCTGTGTCGCCTTGAAATCAACTGTGAGGACGGATACATCGACAGCCTGCTTTCCTCGGCCTATATGGAGCCGGAATGCCGGATCCGGACCAATCAGACTGGTTTCTGCCGCAGGCACTATACCCTGATGTACGAGCGCCGGAACCGGCTCGGCCTGGCCCTGATGACTCACACCCATCTGCAGGAAATGATTCGCTCACTGGAAGAGACCCTGGGTGAAACCGGGAAAAAGCGGTCCAGACTTCCGTTTTTCGGCGGGAACGCCCCGCAGGAACAAAGCCGCCCCGCCCGGATTCAGGCAAGGATTCAGTCCTGTGACATCTGCGATCAGGTGGCCAAAACCATGCGTCGCTACGCCTTTACCACGGTCCGTCTGGCACTGGACCGGGAGGATTTCCGTCAGCTGTTCAAAGCGCACGGCGGTGCCTGTCTGCCCCATACCGCCCTCCTCCTGGATCTGGCTGAGGAAACGCTCAATGACAGGGAACGGACGGAATTTGAGGCCCTTCTGAAAGAAAGCGTCCTTGGACGCCTCCGGGAGATTGAGGGAAACCTGTACGCCTTCACGCAGCAGTTTGACTACCGGAATGCCGGCACCGCGCCCAGTCCCGAGGCCAGAAACGCCTGTGAGCATGCCCTGAACCGGCTGGCAGGGGCCATTGTCGGCGACGAGGCCGCGCTGCCCGCGCACAACGACTGAGACACGTTCCAAAAAGAAAAAACCTGTCCACCGACAGGCTGTGGGCATGCCGGATAAACAGACTTGACCAATCCAGCCGGAATGCCTAAAATAAGGAAACTCAAAGAGTGCTGATGGCGGGACTCGAACCCGCACGGTTTTGAGCCGGGGGATTTTAAGTCCCCTGTGTCTGCCATTCCACCACATCAGCAGCAGCTGGAATTATATCGTGTTTTACCCTGCCTGTCAAGCCAAAAGGTACTGACCAATGCGGTCAGGAAACGAGCCTGAAAAGGAGAGACCCGATGCGCTTCGCCGGTTTGACAGAACATGCCTCATACAATAAAGGAGCCCCATGACTGAAGTTCAGAAAAAGACAACCGTCACTGTTGGTCCTCTGACGCTTGGAACCGGCATCCCGAAGCTCTGTATCCCGGTAGTCGGTGCCACGGAGGTGACCTTCCTTGCCAATCTGCATGCCGCCATCCAGGCCGAACCCGACCTGATTGAGCTTCGCATTGATACCCTGCATCAGGGAGATCCGGAGGAGGTCCTCCGGCAGGCAGCCAAAGCGGCCTCCGATATTCCGCTCCTCCTGACCTGCCGCTCGCAGCGGGATGGCGGCGAGGGCAGCCCGGAGACGTACGCGGATCTTCTTTTTCATCTGCTCCACCTCAATCCGGGATTTTCCCTGATCGATCTTGAAATCAGCGCCGGAGAACCGGTTTTTACCCGGCTCCGGCAGGCAGCCACTGACCGGGGCATTCCGGTCATCGGTTCCTGGCATTCCTTTTCGGGAACTCCTGACGCGGATGAAATTCTCAGACGTTATACCTGTATCGAGGCCTGGGGCGCTTCCGTCGCAAAAGTGGCCCTGATGCCCCACTGCGCTGAGGATGTCGACCGCCTCTGCAGCTGCGCCAGGCAGGCCAGTGCCCTGCTCCGTATTCCCCTGATCGCCATATCCATGGGACCGCTGGGTGCACGGACACGGACGGATTGTGAACAGATCGGGTCATGTATGACCTTTGCCAGTGCCGGAACGGAAAGCGCTCCCGGACAGATGCCCGCCGCGGCCGTCCGGGAAGCCCTTCGGAAACGGCACGATAAACTGACTGAGAAAGGATGATCACCCATGGAAAGACCTGTTGCATGGACCAAAGTGAAAAATGATGAACCCATCAATGCCTTTGCAGAGGACTACAAGGCATTTCTAGACCGTTCCAAGACGGAGCGCGAGTGTGTATCCACCTCCGTTGAGCTGGCCGAATCCGCCGGCTTTGTAAACCTCAAGACTGTCCTGCGCAACGGACAGAAACTGAAAGCCGGAGACCGTGTCTACCGTAACTGGATGAACAAATCCTTCATGGCCTTCATCGTCGGCTCCCGGCCGATTGAGGAGGGCATGAACATTCTGGGTGCACACATTGATTCCCCGCGCATTGATGTCAAGCAGAACCCGCTCTACGAGGACGCCGGACTGGCCTATCTGGATACCCACTACTACGGCGGGATCAAGAAATACCAGTGGGTCGCCATGCCCCTGGCGCTGCACGGCGTCGTGGTCCGCAAGGACGGAACCCGTATTCCGGTCATCGTCGGCGAGGATGCCGGGGATCCGGTATTCTGCATCTCCGATCTTCTCCCCCATCTCTCACAGGAGCAGATGGAGAAAAAAGCCGCCAAGATGATCGAAGGGGAGGCCCTGAACCTGCTGATCGGCGGGCGCCCCATTGCAAAGGAAGAGAACGACAAGGACAAGAAGGACAAAAAACCGGTCACGGAAAATATTGTTGCCCTGCTCCGGGACAGGTACGGTATGGAAGAGGAGGATTTCCTCTCGGCCGAACTGGAAATCGTCCCGGCCGGCCAGGCCCGGGACCTCGGTTTTGACCGCAGCATGATCCTCGGTTACGGCCATGATGACCGCTGCTGCGCCTATCCTTCCCTTCGCGCCCTGACGGATTTCAGCGGCGTTCCCGCATATACGCTTTGCTGCATCCTGACCGACAAAGAGGAAATCGGCAGCGTCGGTGCCACCGGCATGGCCTCGCATTTCTTTGAGAACGTCACGGCGGAGCTGATTGCCTGCCTCGGGAAAACAGATGATCTGACCCTGCGCCGGGCACTGCTTGAAAGCCGGATGCTCTCAAGCGATGTCAGTGCGGGCTTCGACCCGGAATATGCCTCTGCCTTCGAAAAGAAGAATGCCGCTTATCTCGGCCGCGGAATCTGCTTTAACAAGTTTACGGGCAGCCGCGGAAAGTCCGGCTCCAATGACGCCAACGCCGAATACATCGCCCTGATCCGCCGGATTATGGATGATGCCGAAGTCTGCTTCCAGACCGCGGAGCTGGGGCGTGTGGATCTGGGCGGCGGCGGTACCATTGCCTTCCTGTGCTCCAAGTACGGCATGAACGTCATCGACTCCGGCATTCCGGTTCTTTCCATGCACGCCCCCTGGGAGGTCATCTCCAAGGTGGATCTGTACGAGGGATACCGCTGCTACAACGCGTTCCTGACCGGCGCAGAGCCCCTTGAAAACTGATCTCAGCCGGAGGCCTTCATGCAAAAAGTCGTAGCTGTTGTCGGAACCAACGCCTCCGGAAAGAGCGATCTGGGGGTTCAGCTCGCCAGAGCCTTTAACGGAGAGATCATCTCCGCCGATTCCCGTCAGGTCTTTCGGGGGCTGGATCTGGGAACCGGGAAAATCACCCCGGAGGAAATGCAGGGAATTGCGCATCACATGATTGACATCCGCGATCCGGGTGAATTCTTTTCCATGGCGGATTTCCAGCGGCTGAGCTTTGCGCTCATTCCGCAGATCGCTGCCCGCGGACACCTGCCCATGATTGTCGGCGGTACCGGTCTTTACGTAGACTCCGTGCTGGACGGGTATGATCTTTCCGATACCGAACCGGACCTTGCCTATCGGGCGGAACTGGAAAAGCTGACAACCCCTGAACTGTACGCCATGCTCCTCAGGGTAGTTCCCGACACTGATGTCACCGCGCAGAACCGCAATCGCGTCATGCGCATGCTGGAACGGATTCACGACAGAGATTCCGCCATCCCCACCCGCAGCAAAAAAGTGGACAGCCTCCGCCTGGGCGTCTCCTGGCCCCGGGAAATTCTGGCGACGCGTATTGAGGAGCGGCTGGAGCGCCGCTTCAGGGCCGGCATGCTGGAGGAGGTTCAGGGGCTGCTGGACCGGGGCGTCTCGGCAGAGTTCCTGATCGGTCTCGGTCTTGAATACCGGTATATTACCCTCTATCTCACCGGCCAGATGCCGGATTTCAGTCAGATGCGGGGAGAACTGGCCCGTGCCATCCGGAAGTTTGCCAAGCGGCAGATGACCTGGTTCAGGCGCTGCCCGGATATCCTCTGGCTTGACATGCAAAGCGACCCGTTTGCCCAGGCATCCGAAGCCATTACCCGTTTTCTGAACACCTGAAAAGCTGCGCCTCGCTTCTTTCTTTCCTGAAGCGGGGCGCAGTCTGCTATGAGGTTATCATGCAAAAAAAGATTCTTTCATCACGGCGCGGCCCCTTTTTGCCGCTTCTGGGGCAGCGAATCGTCAAGACCAGTCTGGCTGTTGTCATCTGCCTGATCATCTCCTATCTGCGGGGATACTACGGGGACACCATGCAGACAGAATCC
>JAFUBF010000418.1 GCA_017460325.1 Clostridia bacterium
AACAGACAAAAAAAGCCGCGATAATATGATTTATCGCGGTTCGACAGATGAAAAATTTTTTAGGGGGTATCCGCACCCGTACCTCTATAACTCAAGAACGCCCGTGTTTATTGACTTCGGTAAGGGTGTGAACAGTAACGAGATAATAACCCCGCTGTGTTGCCTGTCAAAGGGCTTCAGAGTGAAACGCATGTTGTCCGTTGACCTGCGGGGGACAATCCTGGGAAGCTGCCAGGCGGTCAGGCTGATGGAACAGCAGCCTTCCGGTGGCTTTGTGTACAATACGGAAGGACTTGGGAGCAACGATGTCATGATTTCCGGACTGAACCTGTACGGAACCAGTAAACGTGCGGTGACTCACTTCACACAGGCACTGGCAAAGGAGCTAGAGGAGAGAAACAGCAAAGTGAAGGCGGGCCGTTTGTCCCCGGGGATTATGATCACGGATTTTACGGTAAAGGCACTGGATGGCAAGCAGCAGATCGATTTACCGGAAAAAACGAAGAAGTTCTGCAATACGGTCGGTGACTATCCGGATATCGTGGCGGAATACCTGGTGAGGGGAATGCTTTCCAACACGCGGAACAATGCACATATTGTGTGGCTCACGGGACGCAAAGCTGCCTGGCGTTTCATGACGGCAGGGTTCAGAAAGCGGAACTTTTTCGGAGAGACAAACTGACAGCATACAGAAGAACACGCCTGATCAGCTGCGCAAAAGTCCCGGCAACCGAAACCAGCCGACACCGGAGTTGCCCGCACACCCCACTCAGGCAGGGCCCATACAGGGCAGGACCAACATGTGAAAACAGAGATGGAGAGAGAGAATGCCCAGGAAAATACTGCCGCACCACCATGATGAAAAACTGAACCGGCTCCTTGAGAACATTCCGGACTGTTCAGAACTGGAAGTTGTGGCAAATGTATTTAAGGAAGTCAGTGACAGCACCCGAATTCGGATTTTCTGGTTGCTGTGCCACTGCGAGGAATGTGTGACGAATCTTTCCGCCACCATGGAAATGACCTCGCCGGCGGTTTCCCATCATCTGGCGAGGCTGAAGGCCAGTGGCCTGATCACCTCCCGGCGGAAGGGGAAAGAGGTCTATTACCGGGCGGCAGAGACACACATTGCCGATACCCTTCACCGGATGATTGAGAGCATGGTGGAGATCACCTGCCCGGAATGCGGCCCGTCCGGCGTCTCAGGGGAAAAGCAGGAATAAAAGACGGAAAACGGGAGGACAGATTCCCATGGCGGGGCGTGTAAACGAAACAGAGAAGCGGGAAAAAATCGGGATCCGGACATCCCTGACAGCGGTCCTGGTCAATGCGGTTCTGGTCATTGTCAAGGGCTCCATCGGGCTTCTCAGCGGCTCCATTGCCATTCTGGGCGATGCGGTGAACAACCTGTCGGATGCCGCCTCCGGCATCATCACCCTGTGGGGATTTCATATGGCCTCCCGCCCGGCGGATGCGAGGCATCCGTACGGACACGGGCGCATGGAATACATTTCCGGTCTCTGCATTGCGCTGATGGTCATGTCAATCGGCGTGAACCTGTTTGTTTCCAGTGTGCAGAAGTGTCTGCACCCCAGCCTGATTGAATTCAGCGGCTTCATGATGCTCCTGATGTTTCTGTCCATTGCCTTTAAGGCAGGCCTGATGGTGCTTTTCAAAACAGTGGGGAAACGGATTCATTCCGGCGCCATGAAGGCGGCGGCCCTGGATTCGCGCAACGACATGCTGGTCGCCGGTGGCATCCTGGTGGCAACGGCCATTGAAACCAGGTTTCATGTTCCGGCAGATGGCTGGATCGGCCTGCTCATGTCAGTCTATATCCTGTACAGCGGGGTTCAGCTGGTGCAGGATCAGCTGAGTCCGCTGCTGGGGACAACCCCCTCCGAGGAAACCGTGGACCGCATCCGCGGCACGGTCCTGGCCAGTCCTGCGGTTCTTGGCATGCATGATCTTATCATTCACAATTACGGACCGGACAGGGAATATGCCAGTGCGCATATTGAGCTGCCGGCCACCCTTTCGGCCCTTGAAATGCACGAGATTGCGGATGGCATTGAAAAGAAACTCCTGGATGAGGCCGGCATCCAGATGGTACTGCACTGTGACCCGGTTGAGATCGAGGATGAACGGATTCCCCGGATGAAGCGTTTCCTGTTTGAACTGTCAAAGTCACTGGGGATGGAACTGAACATTCACGATCTCCGGATCGTACCGGATCAGCCGAAATCCCGGGTCATTTTTGACTGTGTGGTGCCCTTTGGGAGCGCCGTTTCCATGGACTCCCTCCGGCAGACCGTTGTGACGGAGTTTACCCAGTATTTCCCGGACTATCTCTGTGAACTGAAAATGGAGCACAGCCTTACCGGCATCTGATGGCCGGTCAGGAATTGTGACAGGTCCGGGGACAAGACTTTATATAATGAGGCGGATGTATGGCAAGAAAACGTGAAAAGCTGGAAGACAGACTGAAAATGCGGCGCCTGACGACGGATGATACCGTGCAGTACAACGCCCTGCTTCGCTATGCCTTCCAGGTGACGGACAGTGAACTGGCGGCACTTGGCTGGGACCAGAAGGACATTGAAAAGTCGAAGAAGCCGGTGCTCAAGAAAACGGAATCCTTTGGCTTCTTCGACGGCGACAAGCTTGCCTCGCAAATCAGCATCTATCCCATGCAGGTGAATATCTACGGGCAGATGTACAAGATGGGCGGGGTTACCGGTGTGGCCACCTATCCGGAATATTCCCAGCACGGCCTTATGAGCCACCTGATCAAGGAAGCCCTGCAGAGCATGCGGGAAAATCATCAGAGCATTTCCATGCTCTATCCCTATTTTATTCCGTACTACCGGAAAAAGGGCTGGGAGATTGTGACGGACATCATGACCTATACCATCCGGGATACCCAGCTGCCCAAACGCGTGCGGACGGAGGGAATGGTGGAGCGGGTGTCCATTGACAGTGAGGACATCCGGACCGTGCATGATCAGTTCACGGCCATGCGGCACGGGGCACTCAAACGGAATGATCTGGAGTGGGAGGAGTACTGGCGCTGGGAGGCGGATGATGTCCTGGTGGCGGTCTATTACGACCCGAAGGAAGAGCCGACCGGCTATCTGGTCTACTACATTTCCAAAGACGTGTTCCGTATCAAGGAGTTTGTTTACATCAACGAGGAAGCCTATCACGGCCTGTGGAATTACATTTCCGCCCATTTTTCCATGATTGACAAAGTGGTGGGGAACAATTACACCAATGAGCCCATGGCGTTTCTCCTTGAGGACAGTGAGATCCAGGAGGAAATTAAACCGTACATGATGGCCCGGATTGTCGACGTTGAGGCCTTCATCCGGAAATTTCCCTTTGACATCATCTCCATCTATGACGACCTGCACTTCATCATTGAGGATCCCGTCATGGAATGTAATAACGGGGACTTTTCCCTTCGCTGGGATGAAAAAGGGAAGACCATTATCGAGCGGGGCGGAACCCGGGGACGGACGGTACGCTGCAACATTCAGACGCTGACAACCATGTTTTTCGGTTACCGCCGGCCCTCCTACCTGCGACGAATTGAACGCCTTGAGGCGGATGATGAGGCGATCCGCATTCTTGAGGACATTCTGCCGAATGATCAGCCCTATTTTTCAGACTATTTCTGAATTTGCTTTTCCGCCAGACCGGGGATGCAGAGAGCAAAGCAGATGAATCAGCCCGGACAGGAGAGAGGATATGGGACGCGGAAAACATTCAAGAATCGAACGACGGCGGGGAGGATGTCTCTCGGGATGCCTCACGCGCATCCTGGTGCTTCTTGGACTTGCGGCGCTCCTTTTTGTCGGGGCGTGCATGACCGGGGTCATCACCAATGATGAGCAGACCGGGGAACCGAAGATCTCCTTTTCCAATGTTCATGCCCCTGATCTGAGCGGGGTCCAGCTGGATTTCAGTTCCCTCGGAACGACGGCGCAGGGGGTTCTGTCTCATCTGCCGTCGTTCCGATATAAATTCGGGGTAAAAGGCGAGGGCCTGACGGTCAAGCTGCTGCACGCCGGAGACGGCGAGTGCATTTTTGTGGTGAGTGACGGGTATGTCCTCGTCGGGGATGCCGGAAGCGGATCCGGCAACTGGATCTCCCTGCAGATGCTCCTGGGTGGCGTACGGCACATTAACGCGCTTGCAGCGCTCAGCTCGGATGATACAAATATCGGCGGCATGAAAACGCTGCTGACCCGGTATAAGCCCCAGTATCTGCTTTATCAGGATTCTCAGGTGAAGGGAAAGGCGTACAATGCGATGGTGCAGGCCGCCGATTCCCTGACCGGTCTGAACCGTCTGACTGCCCGGAGGGGCCTTGGTTTTCAGCTGGGAAGGGCCACCGTTTCAGTCCTGGGACCGCTCACAACCTATCATTCCGACAGCATGGACGACGGGCTCACGCTCCGCATTGATTACGGCAGAACCCGGGTTCTGCTCCTTGGAACCGTTCACGCAGGCGGCGCGTCGGATCTGACCCGCCTGGGCAGTGAACTGACCGCGGATGTTCTGGTGGCGGGCAGTGGCGGTGCCGGACTGACCAATGCCCTTCTTGAGGCGGTCCGTCCCCGCTATGTTCTGGTAGCCGGTGTACCGGATGAGGCGGCCGTTTCACGGGCCCGTACCTGGGGTGCCAATGTAATGACCGTTCATGATAAAGGTGTTCTTGGCGTTTATACAGATGGAGAAACGCTGACACTGGAATAAAGCTGCCCCTTCAGCAGGTGCAGCCAACTTCCGGTGTCAGCATCGAGTGTCGTCCATGCGGGCGGCACTTTCATTTTGCACGAACAATGGTCCGGTGCATCCTGATCCGGATGACTGTTCATGTTTCCGGATCACAATAGTCTTTTACTCGACAGGCGGCGTAGAGGGGGAGATTGGTTAACCAGTCCTGCTCCCGATAATCAGACATGGAAAGCCTGACAGGACGTGAACGGCTGTAGAGATCATGAAAGGTCTTCAGGGATTTGGAACGGAGATTTTCTCCCGCCTTTACCTCTATTGGGATAAGGCCGGAATAGCCCTGTGTCAGGAAGTCCAGCTCCAGCTTGCTGCTTTCGCTGTCGTAATAGTAAATGCCTGTGGAGAGTGAACAGATGAGCTGTTCCAAAGCATACTGCTCTGTGAATGTTCCGTCATATTCCTCAAACACGTTCTGATTCAGCAGGATATCGGAGATAGGGGCGTCCGTCATGGCTCCCATCAGTCCGTGATCCAACAAATACAGTTTGAAAGCAGAAAAATCCTCATAAAATTTCAGAGGAATGCCTGCTTTGCGAACGCGAGATACCTTATAAATAATACCGGCATCCAGAAGCCATTGGATTGCAAGTTCAAAATCCTTTGCTCTTGCACCCTTCTGAATATCGCCGTAGAAGAATTTGCTGTTTCGCCGGGCCAACTGTTGCGGAATGGAATTCCATACCTGATGAATTCTGCCAAGAATGGAAGAAGGCGCATGCTTAGAAATATCAAGCACATAATCTGCCAGAATCCGTTTCTGGATATCCCGCAGATCCGCATAGGGTCTTCCTGAGAGGTATTCGCGGACTACCTCTGGCATACCACCGGTAAAATAGTATTCTCTGAGGTATTCCGTCAGCATGGTTCTCAAGCTACTCAGATTTTCCAGGGAATCCTTCGTTAGACGGTCATATAAGGCATCTCCGGCTTTGGCTCGTACAAACTCAGGAAAGGAAAGAGGATACAGATTCATTTCATCCGTTTTTCCAACGGGATAGGATACTCCCTCGTGAATGGCCAGTCCCAGCAAGGAACCGGCAACAATTACATGGTACTCTGGGGCATCCTCCTGAAAATACTTTAGGGCTGCGAGCGCCCGGGGCGCTTCGCCGATCTCGTCAATAAACAGCAGAGTATGCCCGGGAACAATTCGCTGTGAGGAGAGAATCTCTATGTCCGAAAGGATTCTGTCAATGCGGAAATCATGTGCAAAGATTTCCCGAATCCGAGAGTCCTTGTCACAATTCAGGACAATCATCTGTTCGTATTCATTTGTACCAAATTCTTTTACCAGGTATGTCTTGCCGACCTGTCTGGCACCTTGAAGGACAAGTGGCTTCCTGGAAGGATCGTTTTTCCATTGCAGCAGTCGATCATACAGATCTCTTTTCATGTAGCTTTTTCCTTTCTTCGCAAAAAGCAACTTTTTACTGATTCTGGGTGGAACACTTCAGAATGATTGTATCATGCCTGAAACTATATGTCTACATTTTTCGGAACGAACTTTTTAAAGATGGATCATTTTTCGGAACGAACTTTTTGATAATAGAACATGATTTGGAACATAATTGAATGAACGATTATTTTGTATGACCGGTTTTGAGCTACTGCAAGAAGACATTTCACAGCACGTATTGCAACGTGGAAAAGATAGAATCGTCTCGGTTGGAGCAGAGAGAAAGACGGCCTGTAACAGGACATTTGGAAGGAATAGGGACATTTCTTCGCTGAAAGGGAGTTGCTTTTTTCGAATTCTCTTCCTTTTCGGATTTTCGGAAGGAAGTTCTTCCTGAGATGATTGCCAGTTCAGTTTCTGGTAACCTTCTTTTCTGTCCTCAGTGGGCCGGTTGAAACTGTCTGTATTCTGTAGGAGTAAAAAACATGAAGGAGTTGCAAAAGCACTTTTGCATCTTCCTTCCCTTATACTATAATCAAGGACAGATTACCGGATACACAGGAAGGAAAACCGCACTGTAGCGTGAATTGTTCCGGGAAAAGGGACGGACGGAGTTCTGGAAACGGGAATATTTCAGGATTCGCCTGAAGGCATTCACAACCTGTGACCCGGATGGTGAAAAGGAAAGATCCAGTTAGGATCTCTGATTTGGGTTGTTCCGGACAGGCGCAGCGTGTTTGAATGACGGAGAAGGAAGGTGACAGATAAAGATCAGGACCATCGGGGAGAGGAGCGGAACCGTCCCCGTTTTCCGTTCGGGTGAAGGATCTGAATGGCGCCGACGACCTTATTCGGTGCTTTCCTGAGCAGGACTTCTGCGGCAGACGGGACGGCCTGACCGCGGAGAACCCTGATTTTTGTCCGCTTTGCCAGGCAGGCGGCATCAGTCAAAGTCAGCCGTCCGGGGCAATCCATGCCCGTCCTGCCGGCATCCTGGTCAATGAGATCAAGAAGTATGCTTCCACCGTTATGGTGAGCAAGGGCGAAAAGTCCGTCAATGCGCTGAAGCTGATGGCCCTGATGGGAATGGACATCAAGCAGGGCGACACCGTCAAGGTGACCGTTGAGGGTGCAGATGAAGATACTGCCGCCGCCGCCATTGAGGCTTTCTTCAAGGACGATCTGTAATCTGATTCCGAACAAACGGCTGCCGGCGTGACAGCCGTTTGTTTTTGTGCGCCGGGCATGTCGCACATCTAGCCGGTGAAAGTCCGGTCGCGGGTATCTACAGCCAAGCGTAGTGAAAGGCAAGTCGCGAACAGTAATGTTCGGGATGGAGGAAGCCACGTAGCAAGGCAGTGG
>JAFUBF010000031.1 GCA_017460325.1 Clostridia bacterium
GGAAGCGATCCATTTCCGGGTTCAGCCTTTCCGGCGAAAAGCAGGGGATGGACGTTCGGAGGATGACAGAGCCTCCTGAGGAAAAAGAACGTGCCCGATAGTCTATGCCGCCTCGGCGCGGAGAAAGAGGAATAGCATGTATCAGTTCCCGGAAGCGACCAGAAAAGCCTATGAAAGCAGCCCTCTGTCGTATGTTTACTATCAGGTACTGGACGGGAAGGCGGTCCCTGTCCTTGTTTCGAACGGATTCTACAAAAATACGGGAATGGGCCGGGACAAGGTGCTGGAATGGATCGCAGCAGGCATGTTTGAGCGGATGCATCCGGATGATGTGGGCATTGTTTCAGAGGTCAGTGCGCGGTTTATTGCACATACTTCGCCGTATGATGTCTTTTTCCGCGTCCGGGTGGGAAATGACTATCAGTTCTTTCATGCTTTCGGACACTGGCAGACCATGGAGGACGGAACCGAACTGATCGTCATCGTTTACTCCAACATTACGGAAAGCAAGGAGCAGATGTTCTCTGCAAAGGAACAGTACGACTGGCTGGAGAAAGACCGCTTCTATACAGATCCACTGACCGGGCTGCCCAATATCAATTATCTGCATGAATTCGCGGATGAGCGTGTTCAGGTATTGCGTTCGGAAGGCCGGACACCCACGGTGATTTTTTCGGATGTCTATTCCATGCAGTCCTATAACAACCAGTACGGGATGAAGGCAGGTGATGAGCTGCTCTGTCTGGTGGCGGATGCGCTTGGGGAGCAGTTCCCGGGAGATCTGCTGAGCCGGGGTGCGAATGATCATTTTGTTCTGGTTACCGGCATTGAAGACAGGGAAAAGCTGACGGCAGGCATTGAGAAGGCCAATGAGCGGATCCGGCGCGAGGCACAGGGGACAACCTCCGGCATTCGCTCCGGGATCTGTCCCATGAGCGGCAGGACGGATGTCCGGGATGCACTGGACCACGCCAGACATGCTCTCAAGCTCATCAATGATGACATGACGCGTACCTGGGCGTTCTTCTCCCAGGCGGCAGATGACCAGTACTGGAAGAACCGGTACATCATTGAGAATTTTGACAGAGCGCTCAAAAATCACTGGATCAAGGTGTACTATCAGGGCATTTCCCGGATTGAAACGCAGAAGATTTCGGCTTTTGAGGCACTGGCCAGATGGGTGGATCCCTCCCGGGGGACCATTTCACCGGGGGAATTCATCCCGGTTCTGCAGCGGTATCATCAGCTGTACAAGCTGGACCTGTATATGCTGGAGGAGGTCTGCCGCGAAATCCCGATACGGAAGGAGAATAACCTTCCGCTGGTCCCGGTATCCATCAATTTTTCCAGACAGGATTCAGACCATATCGACATCGCCGCGTCCATCAATGAGATGTATGACCGTTACGATTTATCCCGGTATGTGAGCAGGGACTACTTCATTGTCGAAATTACGGAGCAGGACATCGCGCAGGGAACAGAGCGGTTCCGGGAGCAGCTTCTCTCCATTCGGGAAAACGGATATCGGCTGTGGCTGGATGACTTCGGCAGCGGATACTCCTCCCTGAGTTTTCTTGGGCAGTTCAAGTGTGATCTCATCAAGTTTGATATGGAACTGCTGCTGCATCTGGATGATTACGACGGGGCCAACCGCGTCATTCTCCGGGGCCTGATGTCCATTGCCAGAAAGCTGGGGGTTCATACCCTGATCGAAGGCCTTGAGGAAGAGGAGCAGCTGGAATTCCTCCGGGAAATCGGCTGTGAGATGGCCCAGGGATTCTATTTTTACCGGCCGGAACCGCTGGATGAGATCCTGTTCCGGATTGGCGGGGGACAGCCGATTCGGAACTGTGAGACAAAGGAAGAACGAAAAGCGTATGAAGCCCGGTGGCTTTCAAACTGACACGAATACAAAAAACTGCCTGCAATGCAGGCAGTTTTTATATGAATCAAATTACCACCAGTAACGGCGGAAGACGTGCAGCTTTCCTTTGTCGTCCTCATAGAGGCCGGTGTATCCGGTGCAGGGCTCGCAGGTCCAGTGCTCAAGCAGATACTCCTTCGTGATATCCCCGTTCTCGTAGCGCCATAACAGCCAGGCGTTGTCATTCTCCCAGGGCTCGCAACGTCTTTTCTTGCGGTACTGACTCGGATGCTCCGACTTGTACTCGGCAAACTCCTCCGCCGTCATGCCTTCAAAGAGCTTGATATACTGTTTCGGAATGTATCCCTCGCCCAGGTCGGTTGATACGCGGTAGCAGTCACCTTCCTCCCCCAGAACGGTGACAGGTGCCCGCTTGACGATCTGGCCACGGCTGGGATACATTTCCTCCGGGCTCTTACGAATATTGACCTTTGTGCCTGTGCAGCATGCATAGCAGGGATATTCTACCGCACTTGCGACAGAGACGCAGAGAAGAAGCAGACAGAGAAACAGAAGTCCGAGAAACTTTTTGCGGTTTGTCATATGGCAGATCCTCCCCGTTATGTATAAAATGATCTGAAAACTGTTCAAGTGGCTTTATTATAACACCCTGAAGAGCACAGGACAAGAGGGGAAAACCGAAAAATCAGGAGGTGACCAGAGGCCTTATGCAAACGTAACCTCATTTCTTTCCCTGATGAGTTATGCAGCGCTTGCGCATATGCAGGACATTTTCCCCAGGCCGATTCTGTTTGTTACAGGGGACATTGCCCATTCCCGCAGCATGAGCGAGAATTTTTACGCCCGCGCGGCAGAGCCGAAGGAACTGTATGTCGTAGAGGGTGCAATGCATATCGATCTTTATGACCGGGTGGATTTGATTCCTTTTGACAAACTGGAGAGCTTTTTCAGGGAAAATCTGAAGTAACCGGTACACCACCGCATCAGACGGATGGAAAAGCGCGGAACATCATTCAAGGTACGAACAAAGCCAGGGGCAGCACCCCTGGCTTTGTTCGTGTATCGGGACTGTTTTATGGAAGTTGTTACGCACGGATTCCCTTTTGGTTTCCAATGGATTGAGAGACCGGATCCGCGCTGCTCGCAGCGGTGCAGGGTGGACCCGCCCTCTGACGAACCTTTCATTGGAGCAGGCGTCAGAGGAACCCAGGCAGAGCCGGGGGTTCAGCTGAGGGAGGTCTGCCGGTGCGATTTCCGGAAGTAAAGGAAATAATAGGACAGCTCAATGATGCAGCAGCAGACCCAGCCAACCGGATAGCCGAAACCGACCCACTTGGGGGTGTTGGAGATGAAGCGGGTCAGGATGAACAGGTAGATCTGCCGGATCACGACAAAGGAAAGAATCATGATCACCATGGGCCCTTTGGAATCCCCGCGGCCGCGCAGGGCACCGGCCAGAACGTGATTGACGCAGTTGAACAGCGTGAAAAAGACGTTTGTGTGCAGGAACAGGACGCCGAATTCGATGACGGAAATGTCACTGGTGAACAGCGCGACGGACTGCGGAGCAAACACGAAGAGGATCAGCGCGATGATCCCGGTCACGATCAGGGCGGTGAGTACAACGGTGGTTGTGCCGCGGTTGGCTCTCTCCTCCTGTTTGGCGCCGATGTTCTGGCTGACAAAGGTGGTGGCCGCCATGGCCATGCTCTGCATGGGGAGCATGATGAAGGAGTCCAGCTTGTTATAGCAGCTCCAGCCGGCCATGCAGCTGGAACCGAAGAAGTTAATGTAGGACTGAACAAAAATGTTGGAAAGAGCGGTGATGACCGACTGGATGCCGGCGGGCAGGCCAACGGCAAAAATGCGCCTGAGGGTGGGAAGGTTGAGCTGCATGTCCCTGAACGTGAAGCGGTAGATGTCCTGAGATCGGGTCAGCAGGAGGAGAACCAGGATGGAGGAGACAAACTGCGAGATAATGGTGGCATAGGCGACGCCTGCGATGCCTGCCTTAAACCCGAGAACAAAGAGGAGATCCAGGACGATGTTCATGACGCTGGTGAGGATGAGGAACAGGAGGGGACGCAGGGTATCTCCGACAGCCCGCAGGATACCGCTTCCGATGTTATAGATGAGAAGACCGGAGATACCGGCAAAATAGATGGTCAGGTAGGTGGTTGCCTCCTCCATCACATCCTCCGGTGTTGACATGAAACGGAGCATGGGCCGGACAAGCAGGACACCGACAATGGTGAAAAGAACGCTCAGAATGAAAGTGGACGTGAGGGTTGTCTCAATGGCGGTATGCAGTTCTCTGTAGTTCTTTGCACCGAAGTGAAAACCGATGACAACGCCCGCGCCGATGGAAAAGCCGTTGAAGAAGAACACCAGCATGTTGATGATGACGGTGGTGGATCCCACTGCTGCCAGTGCTTCTTTCCCGACATAATTGCCGACCACAATGGAGTCAACGGTGTTGTACAGCATCTGGAAAACGTTCCCCAGCATAAGTGGCAGGGAAAACAGGATGATCTGCTGCAGAATCGATCCGCTGGTCATGTCACGGGCGGACGTCTTCCTGGGTTTCTGATTCATTGGTTGCCTCCGGCACGAAATTGTCACTGGATTATAGTCCAATGGAATGGGGAATTCAAGCGCCGGGACGAAGTTTTCAAAGGAAGGGCGGGCCCCCGGAAACGGTTCGGGGACAGAGAGGTGTGTCGGATGGTCAGCTGTACGGTTTATGGTCCTGACCGGGTACTGGACGGGAAACAGAGCGTGACAAAAAATGGGAAGGAGGCTGTTGGATGTGGACGGGAAAGTGTGGTAAAATACCCGTGATCATTTCATTCGATGAGGGATGAAACAAGAAATACGGAAACGGAAAAGGATTGAATATGACGAAGAGCAGAGTATTTGTGATTGTTCAGTCGATTCTGTGTTTTCTCATTGTGATTCTGCTGGCAAATGCAGCCATTGGCATTCTCCTGGAAGGATCCGCATGGAAAGCTGAGCATCCCCTTGACTGGATTTATTCAAGAGAAAAGGTGGCCGAGCGGGTCGGTCCCATTCTGCCCCTGATCTTTTTCGCCTTTGGTGTAACGATCAGCGGCATCCTGCTGGAGGTGACGAAGGACCTGCGTCCTTCGCCCGTGAAAGATCAGGAAGTGACGAGGGACCTGATGGTGGCCCGGGTGGCGCAGCCTTCCGAGGCAATGAAGAAGGAACAGGCCCTGCAGAAAAAGATTCACATCGGGGGCTGGGTGCTGTTTGCGGTCTGCATGATTCCCATTTTACTGTATGTCACACGGGCGGAGCATTTCCCCGGAAATGCGGATCTGGAAAAGGTGATCGGGGCACTGGTACTGCACGTTCTGCCCTGGACCGTGATCGGTATCGGCAGCCTGATGGTGTCAACCACCCTTCTGGAAAAGAGCATGGTCCGGGAGACAGAGGCCGCATCTGCCCGGATGAAAGAGGAAAAGGCGGCTGGAACTGTTCTACAGGCACGCAGTGAGGTGGCGGGAAACCGGAAAGGACTGACTGTGTTCCGGCTGGTTTTCCTGATTGCGGCAGTCCTTTTCATCATCGCCGGCGTGATAAACGGCGGGGCGTCCGCCGTCCTCAGTAAGGCAATCAATATTTGTACGGAGTGTGTTGGCCTTGGATA
>JAFUBF010000419.1 GCA_017460325.1 Clostridia bacterium
CCTCCGGAAGATCCGCCGGATTGGCGTAGAAGGCAAAGTTCCATTCGCCATTCAGAGGGAGAACTTTTTCGGAACGGTAGCGTTTTTCAAGAGGAGTGACCGCATCCGCTTCGGCACGGCTGGGATAGGGAATGAAGTAGGAACGGGGTTCCATCTTGTTGACCGAAATGACGTTAAAATCATGATAGTTTGTCTGATTGAATTCGTACTTCATCGGAAGCTCCTTTCGTGAATCAGCTGACAGAACTGCGAGCCCCCGCAGTCTTTGGCTTTATGTTGGCATCATAACACATTTTAAGGGGCAAAACAATGCCGTCCTTCTGACCAGGAAAAGAAAGGTCGGGCTGGTCCTCAGTGGGGGATAGGTTCTTGCCGGATTGAAAAAAGTGACGTATACTAGAGATGAAGAACCGGAGAGGCACCGGGGAATGCGGAGAAAATCGGAGCGCTGTCCGTCCCCGGATGAGATGCAGAGTGAGGGAGCAGAAATGGCAAAGGTACTGACACTGGATGAGGTGATTGCCTCCACAGAGCCGGTTATGGCAGAGTGGATCGGCTTTAAGGGAATTGAATTTGTAAAAGTGTCGCCGGACCGGGAAAAGGCCCCCGGCATTGTGACGTTTGACGGGTTCACCAAGGCGAGGACAGAGGACGTCTATGGAAATCAGTGGCGCTGCTGGGACCAGAAGCCGGATGGGGAGGACCTGAAAAGAGAAGGAAAACTGCCGGTGAAGCCGGTGGGGGAAGATGACTGACAGAGATCTGCAGACGGTGCGGAGGAGGCGATAAGATGGAAATGGATGAACTGTGGGAGCGGATGACGCAGATGCAGGGCCAGACACTGACCACCTCTGGCCGGGGCCGTGCCGGCGGTCCGGGGAACGGAATGCCCTTTACCTTTACGGTCCGGGGACGGACCCTCCAGATTGACCGGAAAACCAAATCGCTTACCTGGGCAACCGTTGAGCTGGCGCTCAGGCGTGCCGGTCAGGTTCAGGCGGAGGAAGGGTATGTCAAAGGACCGAAAAAGCTGGGGGTTTTCGGCGCCAGCTATCTGTATCCCATTTTTGCGGCGATCGGGGTCATTCGTACCGTGCCGCCTGCGGAAGGGACTGAATAGACGAAAAATACGGATAACAAAAACGCTGCACAAAGCTGCAGCGTTTTTTTGGGGTTAACGGGTGATTACATCGACCGGAACGTTGAAGATCTTTGCCACTTTGAGAATGGTATCAATGTGGCGTCCGCTGGCTGCGGCCATATGATGGGTCGGGCCGGCTTCGCTCCACTTGTTGCAGAATTCCCGTGCACCGCAGGTGAAGCGGGTACGCATATTGGTGTCGCCGAAGGTGAAGATGGGACCTTCCTCATTGATGCCTTCTGCAACAACGAACTTGAAGTGGCCATCCCGGTCCTGGGTAATGCCCAGATACGTGACGGGGCCCAGATGCGGATAGAACTGGGTCAGATAGCCGCCGCCGGTTTTCCCGTGGAACACGGGGACGATCTTCATGGTCGGTTTTCTGGCGGAGATGTCGGCATCTCCGGAACCGGAGTGCCCAATAATGCAGATGTCCTCATTGAAATCAATGGAGTACATCTCGGAGAGCTGGCCCATGCCGGAGATGGTCTTGAGAATGCTCATGGCCATGCTGACCTTGATGTCACCCTCAACGGCACAGGCGATGCCCTGCTTGATCAGCATGGAGAAGGCAGGAATCAGCATGGAATCCAGGACACCGGCCTTTCCCTGGGCAAATCCGTCGTAATGGGAGGCGATGAAGCCGATCTTCTCGTCCTTCACCCACTGCTCAAAGGCAACCACGTACCTGGCCATGTCCCAGACCTTTTCAATGGTCCCGCCGCCTTCGATTTCAAAGGTGTCTAGAATATCCTGTGCTTTTGCGCGGATTGCCGCTTCGTCCTCAATATGATCGGCGATTGCCCACATCTTTTCCCAGTCGAACTGCTTGGTGTACAGCCACATCCGGTGATACAGGTTGGTTTCGTCGATGTACAGGTCCATCATGCCGGGATAGGGACGGCCGATCTGGGCCAGATTGGTATCGCGGAAACGGCGCCGTACCTGGGCGGCCTTGCACCAGTCGAGGATTTCCGCTTCCACCTGCGGATCGCCGCCCTCAACCACACCGGTAATGACGGCGTGACGCTTGCCGGCACGCTCAAGGTCGGCGACCATTTCACCGACTGCGCCGCAGGCATAGAGCGTTCCCAGCCAGGTGGCCGTGTTCGTGTTGGCATAATCAGGCGCTTTCATTTTCTGTACATGGACCAGAACGACCGGAACATCCAGATCCCGGACAGCCGGCAGCATGTTGTAGGAGGTGGCATAGGTCAGAAGCTGGAGGATCACCAGATCGACATCTGCGGCACGGAATTTGTCACCGGCTTCCATGGCCTTTTCCTTGGTGGTGACAAGGCCGCCATCAATGATTTCGACAGAGTCCGGGATCAGCTTTTTGAATTCTTCGTACTGTCCTTCGAATTCCGGAACGAGGGATGGAAACTGGGGAAGATAGGCACCCAGCGCGATTGAGAATACACCGACTCTTGCTTTTGTTTCGACTAACATGTTTCTCCTCCTGTTGTTCTTCCGGTACAGAGAAATCTTTCTGCATCTTCCGGAGTAAGACTGATATCTGCTCCATTATACAGCCCTGAATCCGTCATTTCAACATCCCGGCGTCGCAAAACCTGAGAGAATCAGGACCAATGCCGGACGTTTTTACGATTTTCGGACAGGCACGGGTTGTTTTCCGGGACCCGGGGGTGAGCGGACAGCCCGGGTGAAAAGCTTCGGGGTTGTCCGGCATTTTGAAAAGGAAACGAAATGTTACATAAAGAAACTGTTTGCCCTCTGAAAAGAGAATTTCACAAAGAAAACACAAATTGTGTGTGTATATTATGAAACAAACAATTGTACATTCTTATTAGAAATTACCAATTGACAGTGAAAATGTGACCTTTCCTATGGTTTTAAGGGAGAAGAAAGTTTGTGCTTTCAATCTGAAAAAATCCCAGATAGACTGGTAAATTTGACAATAAGATGGTATAATCAAAACAACTGTTTAGTAGGGTGACCCTTTTTCGGAAGGTGGTGCAGAATGAGGGACCAGGATAAGTTTCGGGGCTGTCTGATCGGCGGCGCGGCGGGAGATGCGCTGGGATATGCCGTCGAACTTATGAGTGAGGAACAGATTATCCGGAAGTATGGCCCGAAAGGGATTCTCGGGTATGACCTGTCCCTTGGCGCAGCACGCATCTCAGATGATACACAGATGACCCTCTTTACGGCTACCGGACTGCTGGGCGGGACGACCCGCGGCCTGCGACGCGGCATTCATGCCTCCTATACCAGTTACATTAACGACAGCTATAAGGACTGGCTGAGGACGCAGACGGAGATCTATCCGCTGAAGCCGGGTCATCACTATTCCTGGCTGGTCAATGTACCGGGAATGTTTGTCCGGAGAACCCCTGAGGTGACCTGCATCAGTGCGCTGCGCAGAGGCGGCGGGGGAACGACACAGCATGCTATCAGTCAGGGGACGGACGGCGGCGGTCTGACACGCGTGGCACCGGTCGGACTTACTTCTGCGACCGGATGCAGTGGATTGATAAGGAAGTGGACAAAATCGGGGCCGAGGTGGCTGCCCTGACCCACGGACATCCTGTGGGCTGGCTCCCTGCCGCGGCACATACACACATTATCCGAAAGATCGTCCAGGACGGTCTGAGCGTTGAGCGTGCCTGCCTGGATGCGCTGGAGAAGATCGGCCGTTTCGCGCCCGGAAACGAGGCACTCCCGGAACTGAAAATGAAACTGGAAATGGCCATGGATTTTGCCTCGAAACCGGGATATGACCTGACGGCCATTCACCGCCTGGGGGAGGGAAAGACTGCGCCGGAGCTTCTGGCCATTGCGGTGTACTGTTCCCTTCGCTATCCGGATGATTTTGACCGGGCACTGATTGCGTCGGTCAATCACAGGGGAGCAAGTGATTCATCCGGAACGCTGACCGGAAACATTATGGGGGCAAGGCTGGGTTACCGCAATCTTCCGTCGAAGTACACGCAGCGGATTGAAATGCAGGAAACGATTCTGGAGATTGCGGATGATCTGTGGCAGGACTGTTCCCTGGACAGCCGTGTTTCGCTTGATCCGATCTGGGAAAGAAAGTACGTCGACATGGTCTATGAGGGATAAAAAACAAAGGGACAATGCCCGTGGGGCAATGTCCCTTTTCATATGCTGTGGACGGCTCAGGTAACGGGAAGGCCTTCCGTTTCCGGGAGCGGAACGGGTGTATCGGTCGGGAATATGTCCATGACAGGCTCGGTCGCCTGCGGCTGGATGGGCACCTCCTCTACGTCTGCCTGCTGATTTTCCGGAGCGGATGGTTCGGCCTCCTGGTAAATGTCCTGGGGATACTGAACCTCTGTCTGCTGCTGGACCGGGGTCACCAGGGGCAGAGGCGTAATGATGGGCTGCGGTTCCTGCGTATAAACCGGGACCTCGGTATACGTTTCCGTGACATACTCTACCGGCATGGTATACAGCGGAACCGGCGTGTCGTACCGGATTTCCGTGTCGGCAGTTGAATTGCCGCTGTTTTCCTGAGGCAGGTACTGGGGCGGAACCTCAATCACCACATTCTGGGGAACCGGTGTCGCCTCCATCCACTGCACAGGGGTCGGGGTCACCTCCACATAGGGGAGATCCGTCGGGACGGCGGTTTCGACGTAGGGCGGGGTGTTTACTGCCATCACCTGCTCCGTTTCCACGGGCAGGACTGTTTCGGCGGGTGCTGTGTCCCGGGTGGAATCGGGTTTGTCCATGAACCAGGTCATGAGCCCGGCAGCCAGCAGGAGGACAGCGGCCAGAGAAAGGAGAATCGGCACCACGGGGGAGGGCTTCTTTTTCCGCTCGACCGGCTTTGAGAGCAGGTAACGGCTGCACACCCGGTTGATGCTTTCGTTGAAGTACTCTGTCGTTGAGGTGAGGCCGTTCTGGTAGCGGACGGCGTCGATATCCTCGGGGAGGTAATCCGGGAAGGTAAAGTCCTTGAGCATGATGGGAATGATGTTTTTCCCGAGCCGCAGGGCCTCTGCGATTTCCGCCCGCACCCAGTCATCCGGATTGACGCACCGGTCCAGTGCGTGGGGAGAGAGGATCAGGACGAAATCCGTGCAGGAATGAATCGACCGGAGAAGGGCTTCATCAAAGCTGCCGGAGCGAAGGGCTTCGAGATCGTAAAACACGCGGTATCCGCGGTCTTTGAGGGCCCGGTAGAAATACATGGCAGCCATGTCGCCGCCATCCCG
>JAFUBF010000420.1 GCA_017460325.1 Clostridia bacterium
ACTTGTCGGGAAACTGACAAGCATAGCAATTATAGAGTATGCCGTCAGGCATACGAAGCCCCCACCTCGCGTGAGCAGGTGGTGGGTAGTTCACGATAGGTATCCAGTTCACCGAGGACTTTCTCCGCGGATTCAGCAAATCCTTGCGACAGCTCCTCGTCTCCGATCTTTACATTACTTGCCCATTCCGGGCCGTAATTTCCTCCGCAGACAGCCAGAGCAATCACGGTCACACTGTCTACTTTTTTGTGGCCAATCCCCAATCCGATGGAGTCCCCCGTGGGATTCGTGTCATAGGTATGCGCATCAATATCCTCAAACCCGGCATCCCCGAGAAACTGAATCAGGCACTTCCCCTGGTCCACCGCGCTGGAGGTGTCCCGAAAGGCCGCGAGTGCCACTCCCAGAGAAAGCCGTGCAAAAGAATGATTATACGTGTCGGAAGGGAGGAAGAAAAAGTCGTCGCTGAATTCATAATTCCATGTCGTATACTGATCAAAGGAATAAAAACGCTCCGTAAGAATTGTTGTCCCCCGGGTATTTGCATTTTCCCCTTCAGCTGCCGGAATTCCCAGTCCTGGAAGCATCAGGAGGAATATAAGAAGCATGCACAGGCACACCCCTGCCTTGTTTCTGATCATTTTACCCCTCATGATAAGTCTTTTTACAGATCCGTCAGCCGTCCGTATACTTTCTCCTTTATAAAATGATCTTTTATAAAAAGTAGTTTTAGTAAAAGTATTGTATTGTATTGTTATCAGCTCCAAAAGTCAACATATACCTCGTTTCCCAGAGTTTCCCGACTAAAATGCTGAACTATACGAAGTGATTTCGTTCAAATCTCAGATTGCGGATCAAGGCTGTCGTTCGGCGGGGATTATCAGGAATGCCGGGTACTGCTTTGCGCTGTGTCATATCGCCGATATAACCCTTTATATCAAATACAAAAAATCCGAACCCATCGCCGATCGGCTTCAGGTTCGGATTTCTCATGTATGGTGGAGCATAGGAGATTCGAACTCCTGACCCCAACACTGCCAGTGTTGTGCGCTACCAACTGCGCTAATGCCCCGCGAACAGATGAGATTATATCCCATCCGGTCGATTGTGTCAATCCGTTTTTCAAAGAAAAATCTGAAAGTCAGATTTTTGTGCAATTAAGACATATTTCAGAATCAAAAGTATGCACTTTTAATAACTGATATTCGAGGTAGAGACATATCCCACACTGTTATCGATCAGAACCAGGCAGACCTTCTCTCCGTAGGAGAGCAGTTTTCCCGTTTTCCCTGCACTGTACGTCGTTTTCAGCGTAGACATTGCCGAATCATTGTAGACCCGGATCTCCCCGCTGCCGGTCAGTTTGATTTCCTTTACATTTGACGCGGTTCCGGAACCTGACTGTACCGGTGCTGTCGTCGCAGCCACGCTCTGATAGACCGGCACCGGCGTTGCCGCAACCGTCGCCTGCTGATAGACAGGCACCGGTGTTGCCGTGATGGTCGGCAGCTGATAGTTCTGGACGGACTGCGTGGAACTATACGCAGGTGCGACAGTTGTCGCCGGCAGGTATTTTCCGTTGAAGCTCAGATAACGCGTCATCATGTATCCGTGCTTCGTCCCGACATACACCTCACACCAGGTACTTCCCTTGTAAACGACTTTGACTTTTGTCCCGTTCTTATACTGTCCGAGAGATCTGCTGCTCTGGGAGGCGGCAGCCCGCAGATTCAGTATCTGGGTGCTCCGGGGATTGTTCACGTACGCGGTCGTGGAGGAGGTAGTCGGGGTCGTCACGGTATTCCCGGCCGACTTCCCGGTGCCGGAGAGATAACTGGTTGACATAAAGCCGGTCAGCCCACCGCCCGAAATCCAGTACCAGTCCGTGCCTTTCAGAATCACGTTGACTGTCGTACCGGAGCTCAGAGAACCGATTGACCCATAGCCGAAGGAGGGTCCGGAACAGACATTGACTTTTCCGCCGTTCCGCGTAATGACCACTGCCGTCTCCGAGCTTCGGCTGATCAGTGAATCATGCATGTATCCCTGATAGCTGTTTCCGTAAACCATCACCGATACGTAATTCCACTCATAGGAATCATCCAGAATGGAAACACTGGTTCCGGAGGTTACCTGGGTAATCACCGGATAACTGAGCGAGGGACCGCTGCGCAGATTGACATAGCCACCCTGTGCATACCGGACAATTCCGTAACTGCGGTTACTGGCAAATGTCAGGTAGGTTCCGTACATATACCCGTTCTTGCCATCCGGGGTAATGACCGGATACCAGCCGTTTGTCGGTGCGCCGATAATGCGAATCCACGTGCCGCCCTTATACTGTCCCAGACTGGGACTGGACGAGGTGGCATACTGTCTCAGATTCAGACGCCCGTTCGTGACCGTCGCATACTCATCTGCAAAAGCCAGACAGGCTGTTCCCCAGATGAGAGTCAGAACAAGGAACAGGACTGCTTTCTTTTTCATGCTCATCACTCCACCAAATGTAATGATCTTTCCGTAAAACAGACGATTTCGGGAAAGGCAATTATCCCCCGAAGTGTTTTCTTTTTCCCTCTCAGAGTGTATCATAAGCGGGAAAAAACCACAATCTGTCTTTGACAGAAAGCGGTTACGGGCCCGCCCTCTTCGGGCCTCAGCAGCATTTTCAGGAAACGGACGGAGAATCATGCGTATACTCACTCACACCGTCGCATCGGAGGAACAGGGGCAGGACCTGCGCAGACTTGTTCCGAAAGTGTTTGGCCTCAGCACACATGCCTTCCGGCAGCTCAAGGTGCTTGGCGGTATCCGGGTAAACGGAGAACCCCGTC
>JAFUBF010000421.1 GCA_017460325.1 Clostridia bacterium
GCCCCCGCTTTAACCCGTAACCTGGTCTTTCGGCCCCGTGGTTGACCCTTTATTCGTACTCACACTAACGGACGCTGCGCGTCCGGCCCCCGCTTTAACCCGTAACCTGGTCTTTCGGCACCGTGGCTGTCCCTTCTTCACACTCTCACATACGGACGTTTCACGTCCGGCCCAGCTTTAACCCGTAACCTGGTCTTTCGGCACCACAGTTATCCATTCCCCACACTCTCACATACGGACGTTTCACGTCCAGCCCGGCTTCAGCTCGTAACCTGGTCTTTCGGCACCGTAACTGTCCCATCTTCATACTCTCACAAACGGACGCTTCGTGTCCGGCCCAGTCTGTAAAATGTGCAGTATGGTCTTTTGGCCCCGCTACTGTCCCATCTTTATACTCTCACATACGGATGCTTCGCATCCGGCCCGGTCTGCAAAATAAGCAGTCCGGTCTTTCGGCACTGCAATCATCCCTTTTTCCTGCTCTCACATACGGACGCCTCCGTCCGGCCCGGCCTTGATCCGTCACCTTGTCTTTCGGCCCCGATACTGTCCCATCCCCCGAACCTGACGAACGGATGCTTCGCATCCGACCCAGTCTGCAAAATGAGCAGTCTGGTCTTTCGGCACCGTGACCGTTCCATCTTCATACTCTCACATACGGACACTTCGTGTACGGCCCAATTACGGGTTTTCTTCCTCCTGCACTGCCGTTACCCGGATCTGTGACCGGCATCCGTTATTGACCGTGGTGACCGTGATCTCCGCCGTGCCGGGACCGACAGGCGTCAGCACGAATCCGTTTTCTGAGATGTCACTGACACGGACCACGGCCCGCTTGGAGTTGTTCACCCGGAAACGACGGTTGCTGGCATTGGCCGGCTCAAACTTGATTCCCAGAATTTCCTGCGCTCCGCCGGCAACCATATTCAGTGTCTCAATGACCTGCCCGTCTTTGGTGATTTCAACACCCGTCATCTGGACATAGGGAATGACCTCCGCCTCGCCTACCTGCTGCAGACTCCAGGACCTTTTCTGTTCCGCGCTGGCAGCCGATTCCTCAGATGAGGTGACAATCGTATCCAGGATATACCCGTGTCCGTACGGGTCGATTATCTTAATGGTGGCGTCTGCGCCGCATCCGGCCTGCTCCGCATAGTCATCCAGCAGTTCCTGGCCACGGTCGATTTCGCCTGTTGCCTCCACCACCTTCTTGACGCCCTCCAGATCAATGGTTCCGGAGCGCTTGGTGATGTACGGTTCAGACCAGACATCCGTGTCCGCTGAACTGTCCTCTGTCTCACCGGAAATGCTCCGGGTCATGGAGGTGAGTCCGTAGATGCGCACCCACGTTTCCTCCAGCTGTGACTTATCCATGATGTAGATCAGCCAGTCAGCCACTGACACCGGACATCCGTTTTTCCGTCCTTTTGCCATGTTTCCTCCTGTTTTAGCTTATTTGCCTGTCATTTGCTGTTTGGGCGTATTCATTTCCCTGCAATGCCATAAACCCCCGGGAAACGCAGGTACTTATCAGATGATGACAGGTACCTGGCCCGTCACAGGCCGCTCTCCCCCGTTCCCCAGCCTCCGCCGTGGACAGATCCTGCCCCCATCATGTTGCGTGGACTTTCAGAACCGGGTGACGGATACGGAATCTCATCTGACAAACCGATGAGAGCTCCCGTCCCTCTCCTGCCATGCCTTGCCCGGTCCTTCGGGTCCGCTGCTGTTCATCTCTCCGTTCTGCCCGCTCAGAATTGGTCATATTCGCAGTACCAGATCCTGAAGTTGCTCACATACAGGTGACGCCCGCTCTCGTCCGTTCCGCAGCCCTCCGCTGTTGAAATCGCCTCTATCCGGGCCATGGGCCCGTCCCCGCCCAGGAAGCCGGAAAAGCCTTCCAGCGCCTCCGCCACTTTCACCGCCCACTCATACGGGTCCCGTACGTGACCACAGGCGCCGCGGGTAAAGATCTGAATCCGGGCACCGCCGGATGAACCGCCATAGGCAGAATCCACAGACATCACCGCCAGTGCCCGGTCCGGGGCATCCGGAAGGATGCCCCAGAACAGATCACCGGCGGTCTCATCCGTGTTGCAGGTGCCAAGGCCCAGGAATTCCAGATGATCACAGACTGCCTCGATCAGATTCATGCTGTCCCTCTCCCCAAAGCCCGGTTCCGTTCCGGCACCGGACCTATGCCATCATGCGCCGTCCTTGATCACGTTTCTCCGGCTTTCGGCACCGCAGGATGGCCATTTGACAGACCGGTGCAGACCCTGTCCTCCCCTCTATTTCAGCCCCTGCCGGAGCTGTTCCCCCAGCGCTTCCAGCATTTCCCGCTGTACCGCCGGATCATTGGCCGGATCCTCCAGATACTTGGCCTGGCCCCCTCCGGGATGAGCAAAATCAGTCCGTTCGTGCTGAATCACCGCATAGTCGGTTTCATACAGCACGCGTCCCTGTTCCCCTTCCATTTCCACCCTTCCGGAATCAGCCAGTTTCCCTGTATCCCTCGGCACCAGTCTCCGGGATCGTTCAAGGAGAACCTCCAGGGCCTGCCGGGTGCCGACTGTGCCGCTGCTTCGCAGGGCATTTTCCACCTTTGACCACTGGATCTGGCCCCGAAGGCCCATCTTACTCAAGGTCCACCTCCAGATGATGTCGGGTAAGGCCCATCATCTCTTGGCAACGGATCACCCGCATTTCCCGACCTTCCCAGACTACACGGGACTGAACCGGGATGGGATCTCCCAGGCAGAACATGAGCATGCCGGCGACCGTTTCCTGAATGACGCCGCTGGGGTTCTTGTAAACCACCTTGTTCTGGATGCCCGACTCCATCCGGCAAGGACGGACCTCCGGTTCACCGTACAGGGGCCCGCCGGCCCCCTGTCGGATGTACGGCGTAATGGTCGCCTGATGAATCAGGAGTGATTGGATCATATGCGTTCAACCCCTTTGTAGAGAAGCCCTGCGTAGAGCAATGCCCCGTACGCGGCACCGCAGAGCCGGCGGGCAGTGAGCCGATCTCCCTCGGCATCGTCCCGCATCTCAACGGAATAATGTCCGATCCGGACCGATTTAGCGCCTCGGGGCAGATCTGTCTGCTGTTCCTGATCATGCCAGATCTGATAATCCACAGCTCGATCAAAGGCAGCCTGTTCCGCCTCTGTACGGGGGACATTGGGAAAGATGGCGCCCAGCATGCGGGCACGCATCTCCTCCCTCTGTTCCTCTGTAATCGTTCCCCGCTCGTGCATTGATCAGGCATTCGGGGTCAGGACGGCAAACGGGAAATAGTCCCTGCCGGAAATCATGTTCACCGGCCGCGGCATGGCCCAGCCAAGGCGCATGACGGCACGCAGGGCCACGCAGTCCTGCTGCGCCAGGTTGAGAATGACCCGACCCTCGTTGTCCGTGATGGTGGCCTGATCCAGGATCTTATAAGTCACATCCTGGCGGATGGCATACCGCATGTAGTTGAAGTTGCCAGCCAGCAGGAGTGCCCGGGTACCATCCAGGGAACCGTTCTCCGGGAACGCCACCGGGGTTCCGTTCAGCTCATACACCATGGCACCGGCTGCGCCGCTGGTATAGGCCATGCGGAAAATGGGCTGTCCGGCCGTATCCACCGCGCCGCGCAGCTTGGCCCGCAGCTGCAGGGCACCCACATAGGTGTTGACGGAAATGCCGGACTCTTCCACCTTGGCGATGACACCCTGCTCGCCGTTGATGTCCTGATAGAGGTTTCCCGTCGTCTCCACATACTTGCCTGCGGCAATGGCGGAGGGAACGAGACCGTCCGGCCAGGTGCTGGGCTTGCCGGTTCCGTGGAAGACGGCGCCGTCAATAGCGGCGGAAAACGCTTCCACAATGCGCGGCCGCACCTCGCCGAAAATGTCGTAATCCGAGTCATCCAGCACCGCCTCCGGAATCGGGACGATGACCGCCAGTTCCTCGGCCGTGATGTACACCTTATCCCAGGTCATCTGGGAAGTGCTCTTGAGGCCCGTATCCCCGTTGACAAAATCCGCGGACACCGTTCCCGTCATGACGGGAATCTTGAGCTGCTTGCGGATCATGTCCGGCATCCGGGTGCCCAGAGAGAGCGCAATGGATCCCTTCACCGTCTCCTGGATAATCTCCCGGCTGACCTGTTCGGGGATCAGGGCTTCCGCGTTTGCACGTTCAATGTGTGCCATTCTTTGTCCTCCTTTTTCCTGCTGCGGGACTTTTCGTCACCGCTGTTCTCATGTTTCTGCCTGCTTCCTTCATGCAGGCTGATCTTTGGGCATCCTTCTTTCCTGCTCTCACCACCTTGCCTGCGGATACTTTGCGCCTGGCCCTTACACGTTATACCCGGCAGCCCGGCGGATCTCCATGTTCACCTGACGGGAAATGGCGTCCTCGCCGGACAGGGGATGCTGCGGAACGCTGTCCACGCCGCCGCGGGGGGCAGGGGTGTCCGAGAACAGATAGGGATCGGATGCCTTCAGGGCTTTCAGCTGTTCCTCAAGGCCGGTCACCTTTCCGTCCTTTTCCTGGACCCGGTCGATGTCGATCATCCGCATCAGGACATCCGGATTCCGGGCGCCGCTCTCCCGCAGCATGACGCTGAGACGTCCCTGCTTGCGAATGTTCTCAATGGACCGGTCCCGTTCGGCGATGATGCCGTTGAGGCGCTCGATTTCCCCCTTATACGAGCCGGCCGCCTCAAGATCCCGGGTGCGCTGTTCCAGATCGCCGCTCAGCTGCTTCACCTCACCCTGAAGTTTGGCAATGAGCTCCGCATCCTTCTTCATGTCCTTTTCCCGCTTGGATCCCGTTTCGCTGGCCTCGTTCAGCTGGTTTTTGAGGGTGCTGATCTCCGCGTCCAGTGTCGCCTTCTCCTTGCTGAGCGCCTCCACCTGGGTCAGGTACTGCTTCTTGGCCGCGATCTCGGTGTCAAACTTCGCCTTGGGCACATAGGACCCATCTGACGCGTTGACCAGCGTGATGCCCGGTGCCTCGTTCATCTTCTCCAGGAAACTGGTATACACCTGATCCCCCAGCACCGGTTTCAAAAACTCCAGATTTGCCATTTTGCTCCTTTCTCGCCTGAGGACAGTTGCCCGGCAACCGTCCTCCTTTCCGTTGAGGTCCGGCCGGGGCCGGACCCGGGCATGGCCCTGTATCGGTTTTCCCCTTGGACTTTTTCACGGGCCGTCTCCCGCTCGGGGGAGCGGACAAAACCTGTCCGCCGGGCATGATCTCCCCGCTGCACCCGGCCGGATGCAGCGGAGAAGAATCCATTGTCAGTCACGGGGCAATGCGGGCAAATCGGCTGCCTGCAGCCGCTCCTCTGCCTCGCAGAGGAAACCCCGGAGCGCCTCCGTGAGCTCTTCGCCGTGCGAATCCAGGTAGGTCCGGTCCAGCAGTTCCACCTGCAGCGCGTACTCATCCCGACTCATGGTCAGGCTCAGGGCCAGAACCGGCGCCGTGCCGGTATCCTCCCGCAGAACCCGGCGAAAGCTCTCATGCGTTTCATTGACTTTCAGCATGTTCCCTCCGCTTCGCCGGATTTACCAGGTGAAGGAATACCCGAATGCGCCCTCTGCCCGGGTATTGAGCAGACTCTTCATGGAAATTCGCTCGTTCCTGGGGTCGATGATCACGATGGCCGCGTACTGTTCCGCATTCGGGGCAATGGGGGTAACGATGGCGGCAAAGATGTAGAGATACCCATTGGCCGGCCTTGTGGCAAGCAGCGCAATGGGGGTCACCTCGGACCCCACAAAGCCATCAAAGGCGGCCGCCCAGACATTCCGGACCGCCTCCGGCAGATCCGTGAGAATCTCGATATTGGTACCGCCAAGGGGCATACCGCCCTCAACGACCCGCTCAATCCCCACCAGGGTCGCGGTCATCTCATTCGGTTTTTCATTGAAGATCAGGATCACCACGTTCCTGGTGTCGCGTCCCGTCAGGACGGTCTGCTCCGCCAGAACGGCATGGTTCGTGCCATTCACCTCCTGAGACCCCAGATACGAGATGGCCCGGTACTCCGTGCCCAGCATCCGGTCTCCCAGCTCCGCCATGGCCGTCGCGATCTTCTGCGGCATTTCCGCATGCAGACTGATTTTCCAGCTGTTCAGTTTCATTTCTCTTCCTCCTGCCTGTTGTCTTTGTATTCAGACAAAGCGCTCATGATGCGCTTTTCTGCACTGCCAGTGCCGGTCCTGGGCTTTTTCCGTTCGGACTTTTCGGCCTCAACCGCATTGAGGCTTTCCCGGAGTCCGGTATACGCCTGCGCCAGGGCCGGCTCCCCGCGGGCGTTGCTCACAAAGCGCCGATATGAGGGTGCCTGACACACCTCAAAAAAGCGCTCCGCCTCCCGGCACCTGTCCAGGAAACGGAGCAGGGTCTCTGCATGAGACCGGTCCAGTCGAATCGTTTCCATCTCTTCCCCCTTTACCTGTTGCTTTGGCATTTGCACCGCATGCCCTCTGACAAACCGGTGCCAATTGGGCCCAGTTCCCCGCTGCTTTGGCCTTTACACCGGATGCCCTCGGACAATCCGGCGCCAACCGGGCCAGCCTTTACCTGTTGCTTGGACATTTGCACCGAATGCCGATGGACCTCCTCGGACAATCCGGTGCAAATGCCCAGTCCTTACCTGTTGATTCGTCGTTCGGTACGGGATGCCCGGGAACATCCCCGGACAAACCGGTGCCAATGCCCGGTCTTTACCTGTTGCTTTGGCATTTGCACCGGATGCCGGTGGACCTCCTCAGACAATCCGGTGCAGACCTGGCCTCTCCGGTATTGGCTCATGGTCAGAACCTGCGGTTTCTTTCCCTCCCCTCCGGTCCGGCCATTGTACGGTCCCTCCGGGACCGGTCTGTATGGGAATGGTTCCCTGTCTGCCCAGCCGGCCTTGGTCCGTTGCCCTTGTCCGGCCACCGGGCAAACTGCCATGGATTTGCATCTGACCCGCTCAAACGGTGGTCAGACCGGTCTGGACGGGATTCGCCAGACTGTACTCGGTCTGGATGCGCTGCACCTCACTGAGTACCTGGTCCTGTGTCCAGTCCGGATGCAGCATCTGCACCTTCACCTCCGTACTCATGGCCTGTGCCCCGGTCAGCATGGACAGGGAGGAGGCCATGGTGGGCAGGTCACTGGTGAAGATGGTGGGAAACCGTACGTGCATGTGCGCCGCCCGGTCGCTCCCGGCATTGGGATACAGCGCCGCATCCAGGTGCATCATGGACGTCAGGAGCATTTCCAGGGAATCCTGCCAGTACGCCTGCTTCTTGCCGGTGGTGCTGTAGGATTTCTTCTCCCGGATGCGCAGGGCCGTGCCGCTCTGGGCAATCCCCTCGATATTGATGCCGAAGGTCTGGGGTGCATACCCGGCGCCGGACACGATCTTGGTGACAATGTCCTGGCAGGTCTTGGCATGATCATCTGCCCGGATGGCGAACTGCGAGGGGGTAATGGTATTCCCGCCCCGGTCCGTGTCCACATCCAGGGCTACCAGGGTTTCCACGTCCTCATCAAACTCGAAGGTGGGGACGGAACGTCCGCTGCCGAACAGATCCTCCCCGGTCCGCCGCAGATACTCCGCCGGGACCAGCAGACGGGCCTTGCCCAGTCGGATATCCCGGATCCAGGAGGAATAGGCCTCATCCAGAGCATCCATGAGATCCCGGAGATTGTCAAAATCAGACCGGCCCATGTACGATCCCCGGAACATCCGGTTCGGCCGGATATTGGGAATATGGGCGGCCAGCATGAGACCGGAGGGCACCGGGCAGGCGGGCAACAGGCCCATCCGCAGCAGCTGGTCATCCTCCAGACGGTTCCCCAGATTCTCTGCCGTGCCCTGATAGAGTTCCGTCAGGATGGCGCCGGGCTCATACACCTCGTGTGTCCGGAATACCCCGGAATCCGATCCCGTCTCGATCTCTGTAAACACGTGAATGGCCCGCAGAAGACCCATCCGGTATTCCGGATAGGCGCTGTCCCCCTGCACCACCCGGATCTGCGGAAAACCGGTATTGGTAATGTCCCACATGATCTTGAGGTAGACATCGCCCAGGGCCGAACAGGATTCCGCCGCCTCGCAGAGCAGGGCATGCAGATTGGTGGCCCGGGAAATGGACTCAAAGCGCCGCTGAACCCCTTCCATGGGCATTTCCCGGTCATCCACCGCGCTGATCTGCGGTTCCTCCCCAAAGAGGAGATCTGAGGACGTGGCCGCGATGTCCGCCGCAATGGGGACGTGCACTTTCTGCTTGGAAGGCCGGCGCCAGAAAGACCGGGGCCTGGCCGTGGTACGGAGATCCTTCGGGTTTCCGCTGTACACGGCGGAAAACATCTGGTAGTACTGCCGGTTGTGACTCTGCAGCAGTTCCCATGCACTGGTCCCGCTCAGATGTTCCATCTTATCCCTGCCTTACCCCGTCCTGGCGCATCCGGGGCGCCGAGGATCCCTTCGGTTTCCGCATTCCGGCATACAGATCCCGGATCTCCTGCACCCGGCGCTCGCTTTCCTCCGGCGTCATGCGATTCAGGGTCGATTTCCTGCCCGGCGTCCTGTTCAGGCTCAGCGCGGTCTGTTTTTTGTCATTTGCACTTGTCCTTTTGCTCATCCGAGTTCCTCCTTTGCGATTCGCCAGATTTCCTTTGACAGGGGTCTGGCATTCCTGCGGTTGCTGTAATAGTCCGAAATAGCCTCCGCCACGGTCTCCGAGGCATCCACGGCGGCATACCTGGAAATGCGCCCGATCTGATCCGTCGCCAGCTGCTTGTTTCGGCGCCATCCGGGTGTCGTCCTATCCAGTGCCTTTGAGACGATTTCAGAGGCCACCACCCCGGTGCGCCAGGCCTCTGCCCGCTGGGCCCGGGTATCCGGATCCTTTCCGGGCATCCGGCGCCGCAATATTTCCGCCTCAATCTGATGACCCATCTCATGGACAATGATATTGACCGGCTCGGTCCCTTTCGGGTGATAGCCGGAACGGATGTCCCGCGCATAGGCGCGTCTGACCGCTTCCGTCGAGGTCAGAACGCCGGGATGCAGGAGAATTTCCCCGTCCACCGTCGTCCCTGCATAGGCCGTCCCGCTCTGCATCCGCCCGCTGAGCCGCAGATTTGAAGCGGTAATGCCGGGAAATTCAGCCAGCATTGCCTCAATGCCGCTGCTCATCTCCCGTACCACCTCAAAGTCCACCCGGCTTACACTCCGGTCCATCCGGACACCGTACGTTTCCCGCATATATCGGCTGAGATCCCCCAGGTTTTCCGCGTCCAGGGACCCGATCTTCTTAATGCCCCCGCCGCCACCGATTCCACTGGTCCCTTTCCCCATTTCATCCCCCCTTATGATTGGCCGGTTCCCCCGGTCCCGGTGCGGTTTCCCTCAAACAGGCGCGAACTGCCTGATACCCGCTGCCGGATCATTTCCGTCACCGGCGGGATTTCGGACACCGGCCCCGTGAGTCCCTCCGGACGTTTGCCATGCAGCAGGACCTGCACAGGCCGCAGGCGCCGCTGCATCTCTGCAATGCCCCGTTCCATCCACGCCCGGTCTGCATCTGTTCGCATACACCCCACCGTGGACAGGGCCAGAATGGACCCGACCGGATACGTTTCCCACAGCGCCTCCCGGTCCCAGCCCTCAGTCCAGACCACCGAGGGCACCACGTTAATCCCCGCCTCAGCCCAGAACCTGGCCAGCCAGGCGTTTCGGTACTGGTTGTAAAGGCGCAGGGCAACGGGGAACGTTTCAAACACGGAAAACTCCGGCGAGGTCACCGCCCCGAACTGCAGAAGCAGGTCCCGGTAGCGCCTTGGGTACGTCCAGACCCGTTTGAACTGGGCATCGTCCACCCAGAAATGCACCCCGGTAAAGCGCCGCCGCTCCGGCGGACAGGACAGGGCAAAATTGAACCCGATCCATCGCTCCACCTCCAGCTGTGTACAGGGGAGCATCCTGGGAATGCCGTACGGTCCTTCCCCGGGAAACGTGGCCACATTCTGGTTTTCCCAGTATTCCCGTTTCCTGTACGCACGCTCATTCATCTTTCCAACCCCTTACCTGGTCCTGTCAGCCGGGAATCAGGACTCTGCCGTACAGTGTGTTGACCGTATCCAGAACAAATCCCATGCCGAGTCCCTCCGGCGAGGGCACCCAGAGCCGTTCCGGGTTCCAGTTTTTAAACCCATCCTCCGCATATTTCGGAAGATCCGGATCATAGTCCGGATTCGGAATCCACTGTCCGCCTTCCATACAGTACCGGTACAGAGCCGGATGACTTTCCCGCAGGCTGACAAACCGCCCGCGTTTTTCCACGTGGGCCCCAAAACAACAAAAGACGCAGCCGGTCCGGTCTGCGCCTGTTGTGGCATACCTGCAGCTGTGGCAGGATTTACGGATGCATTCAATTTCCCCATAGACAGGGGCAATCTCTATGCCCATCCGGGCGATATACTCGAGCATATCCTGTTCCGTCCAGAAAGCCAGCGGTGTACTGAGTCCATGGGGTGTATCGTATGCGTTACATCCATGCTGCAGCCATGCCCGCTCCCGCAGCCTTCCCTCTCTGGCCATGGTCCCGACAATTCCGTGCCGGCCACTGTCCCGCTCATACTGTTTCATGGGCCGCTTTTTCATGATCCGACAACACTTGTCCGAGATCCTGAACGGTGCCTCCTCCGCCAGCTTCTGCCAGCGGGATTTATCGAACATACTGCGTCCCATGGTCCCATCCCTGAGGGGAACCAGCACGTTCCCGGTCATGTACCTGCGCAGCCGCCCCTCCGGATCCGGCCGGCGTGCGTACTTGATGGCATTGGCCACCGATTTGCTGATGAGCGGATACCCCTCTGTTGTCACCACCTCCACAAACGTCATTTCCGGCCGGATCTCTGTCACATTCGGCTGCGACAGAGCAAATTTCCGAACCTCGGGGAATTCCAGCCCTGTATTGGAAAATACCGCCGGAACATCCCTGTACAGTTCGCGAACCATGTGAAGGAGTGCCGTTGAATCCTTCCCACCACTGAAACTCACATAAACCCTGCCATTCCAAGCATCCACCCATTCCCGGATTCGCTCCCGTGTCAGTCGGATTTTGTCTGCCAGAGGCAGGCTCTGCAGGTGCTGCAGTTCCTCCCTGGTATGCATGAAATCTCCCATCTGTCTCTCCTTTACTATTGCCCCCTGTCACTGCCGGCAAACTCCTGCTTCGCAGTAGGCCCCTGATTCACATTTCGCAGTCTGGTCTTTCGGCACCGGTTCTTTTCCGCCTGTCACTGCTGGCAAACTCCTGCTTCGCAGTAGGCCCCGGCACGTATTGCAGTCGGGTCTTTCGGCACCGATTCTTTGCCGCCTGTCACTGCTCATCAACTACTGCTTCGCAGTAGACCCCTGCACGTATCGCAGCCGGGCCTTTCGGCACCGGTTCTTTGCTCCCTGTCACTGCTGGCAAACTACTGCTTCGCAGTAGGCCCACGCTTTCCCGCATTCAGCATTTTTGCCCCGCATTTCTGGCAGTATCGGTCCCGGGTGCATGACGCACCAAAGTACCCCTTTCCTCTGCATCGACTGCACCGGTAAGTTTCATCCGGAAACATGACCCGTTCCGTATCGTCCATATCCGGATCCTCCGGCAGTACCTTTTCCCACTCTGCCGTAAATGAAATGTACCCCTCCTCCACTTCAAGTTCATCCAGCAGAATCGACATGCGTTCCAGGTCATTCAGATGCTCCCGGTCCGGTTCCTCCGCAAAAAACCGTGTTAAGACCAGTGCTTCCTCCAGTTGTTCTCTGTTTATCCAGTATTTCGACTTTTCCGACTCTTTCTCCCCCGGTTTCACACTTCCTCCTCCTTTATGATGCTTTGGCTTTCGGTACCGTATGTCTGACTGGGAACATGATTTGACACACCCGTGCAGACCTGGTCCACTCCTTCCGGGTCTTCTCACTCTTTGGCACCGAGGATGTTCCATCTCTCTCTCAAACAGACGGTTCACCTCAGTCACAGCCCCGGATGGTCGTTGCCCTGCCTTTCGTGCGTTAGGGATTCACCGAACAGATTGCAGTGCTTTGCGCAGGCAAATGCACATAAAAAAAAGGCCGCTCATTGGCAGCCAGATCCGCTCGCTGTTCTTCGATTATTCATGAAACCCGTCCGATCCCTGGATACCGTTGATTTTTCGGTTCTCCCATGTGGACAACACATGCCCTTTCCTGGTTTCCTCGACAGACCGTTCTCCGGCTGTCGTCTTACGCGTTGCGCCTGCTTTTATGCCGCTTTGGCTTTCGGCACCGTATCATTGATATGAGTCATTATTTGACAAACCGGTGCTGTGCACCGGGCCCTCTGCTTTCAGGAAAGCTTATTTCCGAAATCGCGACCACTTCCTGAATTCTGTTTCACCGCACTGCCCAACGTTTGTGCGGTCGCTCCTGTCACCGGCTCTCTGATCCACGACCGCTTGCCGCCTGTGTCTGCCGTACTCCGTACACACAGCGACGGACATAAAAAAAATCCGGAAATGCTCCGGATTCAGTGAGTATATTATAGCGCCGCGGAAATGGTTGAACAACTGCACAATCCTGTTACCTTTGGGATACTTTTCGGCTACATTCCAGTATCTGTGGGTAATTGACCACAGCACTGAAAAGCCGGTCTGACCAGGTAACCAACTTCGGCGAAGACCTTTGGAGCAGCCTGGTGAAGTACCTGACGGTTTACGTCGAGGATGACCTGAGGTTCGCGCTGTCCTGCGAGATAGAGATCACAGTATGAAACAACACATGCAGGGAATTTTCCGGTGTCCGGTCCATTCCCCGCCGAATGCCCCTATTCCTTTAATGCCGCTTTGGCTTTCGGCACCATATGATTGATATGAGCCATTATTTGACAAACCGGTGCTGTGCACCGGGCCCAATCCTTTCCCTTTTCAAAGCAGTCAGGTCGTAACTGGTTCAGGGGTATCCTGCAGCATCTTTTTTACCTGTGAAAGATCTAGAGTCATTGCATCCGAAATGCTTTGGACGGACATTCCGTTTTTTTGCAGAAGTTGAGCTGCCAGCTTTTCTGCCGCTTCCTTGGCCCTTTTTGCTTCTTCTGCCCTCTTTTCTGCTTCTTCCTTATCCCTTTTTGCTTCTTCTGCCCTCTTTTCTGCCGCTTCCTTATCCCTTTTTGCTTCTTCTGCCTTCTTTTCTGCCTCTTCTACCTGCTTCTTTGCTTTTTCCTCGCCTGCTTCCTGGCCTAATTCATAAATGATGTCGCTGTAATTACACATGTCGTTAATATCCTTCCTAATCTTCTCATCCGTCTGAATGTGGTACTCCCGTTCCAATTCCATCGCCCGTTTATCGTACGGCATACGGTTGACTGTCAGCAGGCTCAGATACCTGATCAGTTCGTTTTCGCTCTGAAGTCCTTTCGCATCCAGGGTAATCACGATGGTATTCAGCTTGTCGTAATCCTCTTTCGGGATATTTCCCTGGCCATAGATCTGCGTCTGCCGGATATCGTAAACCGTTATGCTGTTCCCTTTCCTCGAGAGAAGAGGGCAAATCCAGATAGAGTATACCTTTTGGATTTTCTGATAATCGCTATGTGTAAACGTACGGTTTTTCTGAGCTGAGATCATCCTGGCGCAATAATAGATTCCGCGCGTCGCTACCTGGTATTTCAGCCTTTTTGCGCCCTGAATCTCAATGTTCAGAATCAGTTGAATCATACTGTTCGTTTTCGGAACCCTGGCCAGGAAAATGATGTCATAAAACGAATTCCCCTCCTGCTGCGTTTTATCCGCAGTGTCCAGACCCATAATCTTCTCATTCCCGTTGAGCAGTTCCCCCAGCTCAGAATCAAATGTGGTTTCCTCCTCGTATAAGTTGGGGAACAATTCCGGTGCATTCGGGTCCTTAGGGACGTTCTGGTCAACCGGGATCTGCTCGATAATCGGTTCGCCAACAAAGCAGTTTTTCATAATATAATCCGGGGAAAACTCCTTGAATTCAGGTACACATAAATGCAGAAGTACTGCAAGAACCGCCCTGTGTGTTAAACAGATTAATACATGTTTGTCCAGGGCAGACTTATCCGCCGCCAGCCTCATCGCCCTTAAAAGACTTGTGCTCAATCTGACACCACCGGGGTTTTACTTCGGGGAGATGATACCATAGTTCTAACTGCGTTTCAATCCAATGTTTACCCGCCAGACTCGGCATTTACAGTCTTCAATGACACTGCCCCGGATCCTTTCGAACTACTTTTATTCCGACTTATCCGGGGGATGCCAGGTGTTACGGCTGCTCTGCAGCGTCCCTGTTCCGGTCCGACAGTTGTCATTCTATCGCTCTGCCAGTTATCCGACAATGAAGGAAGTGAAACAAGGAGAGCGTATTTTCATCGTCTTGCCGGACCCAGGTACGTCCTTTCATGTTGCCTTGGCTTTCGGCACCGTGTGATGAATGTGGGACATGATTTGACAAACCGGTGCAGCACACCTCATTGCCACAGACTCACCCCGGGAACGGAGAATTATCCCCCTGCAGTACGTGGGCAACCAGTTCACCGCGTCCACAGATTTGGGGAGTCTGCTGACTCCTGCAGGTACATCCTGATGTACCATTTTTTGTCCCTTCCTATGCCGCCTCCTTCCCGTTCAGTTGTCCCTTTCGTATCCGGGAGAAGACCCATGCAATCAGCAGAAATACAACTGAAAGCACGACGTAAAACCAGATGTCCACGTTCAGAAAACAGTAAGGAAAGTTGAAGGCAAAATGCATGAGGATGGAATAGACCAGGTTGGGATGTTTCTCCAGGATGACGTTCATCATGTAAGCGAGGCAGGTCATGACGATGAGGTTTGAAAACATGTATGGCAGCACTTCCCAACCCGTGAAGTCGGAATCGACAAACCACAGGATTGTGTGCCAGAATGTCCAGATTACCCCCTGAATCAGGGCCACCCGGGTAAACGGATGACGCCTTGCCAGTTCCTCCCTTAGATAACCCCGCCAACCCAGTTCCTCGCCGGTTGGGCCTGAAAAGATCGAGAGCAGCAGCGACGTCATAAACGACCAGCCACCCATGGAGAAAAACGAGGAAAACGCGCGGTGTCACATAAAACCCTGGAAATCCTTTGATTCCGGGGCTTTTTGGCATTGCTATTACCTCCGGAGTACGGTAATGTACACACTGCCAGCGGGCAAGAAGGAGGAAACGAGCATGGAACTTTACAAGGGCAGCATTCAGAACGAATTCGGCGAGACGGTCGGAAGGTACTGGACACGGGAAGGGCAGAACAGGATTTCATTCATCTGGCTGGGATGCCGGTTCAACGGGTACACGGAGGAGGGGCTGAGAGCCTGGGCAGACAGGTTGGAATACTACCTGGTGGAGGATTGAGACGATGAAGAAGACACAGCGGTACGAGCGGAGGCTCAAGAATGCGGAACACGACATCATCGAGGTGATGAAGCTGTACAAGGCTGACATTGAAGCTCAGCGGACGCGGATGAACGCCAGTAACAACGGCTTTGTGAAGACCTGCTGCCAGCAGGAAATCGACCAGCTGATGGCGGAGAAACGGGCGATTGAGGAGGAGATTGTCGGATGAGACATCAGATGCGGAACCTGACTTACAAAAACCTGATGGCGGTGATCCGGAAGATCGAGGCGAAAGGGTACGATCAGCTGGAAGCGGAGCGGCTGGCGCGGAGTGTGTTCGCCGAGTTCCAGAGCTGTCCGCAGGGCATGAGCATAGAGGAGCGGGTCAGGCGGATCCTGACAAAAGAAGAATGGAAACGGGAATGCCGGGAGTATGGCTGCTGAGGCAGTGCGCCCGGCGATTTTTTGTTTTCTGCCCGGCTCTTTTCCCTTGCTGTGTACGGGAATGGACGGTAACGTGTTAGCTGAAAAGAGGTGGTGGAATTTATGGGCTGAATTGAAAATGTTATGGATACAGGAAGAATCACTGTATCCGTAAGTCAAACAAACCATATGGGGGATGGGGAAAACAGGTAAAATCATAGGGGAAATTAGGGAGATATTAGTCTTTCACATCGATTTTCGGACACGTCACAATGAAAAAAGACATAGCAAAGCTAGAGTTTTTAGCCCGCGTTCAAACTTTGAAAGACTAAAGTACACTCCATTTTACTATGTAACGTCAAC
>JAFUBF010000422.1 GCA_017460325.1 Clostridia bacterium
AGAACTCAAACATAACAAGGCTGCAGAGGGCGCTATTGCACAGATAAAGAGAAGAGATTATCCGGAAAGACTGGAGCACTACAAAGGGAATATCCTTCTCATAGGGATCAACTATGATAAAGATCTGCTGAGCAATGATCCACAGTACAAACATCATACCTGTGTGATTGAGGAAGCGTGAGTCATTCACCTGGTACAGTGCCAGGTTTCTCCTTTCGCTGATACCTTGGAGCAGGCTGCCTGGTGAACCTGACGACGAGAGAGGACATCGAGTGCAGCGAGTTGGAAATACGTTACGACGGACGTAACAAAAAATGTGAAGTTTGGCGCCGCATACGTCCCCATTATATAGATTGCCGTATATTCCCGGAACCATTGATTTTACTGGGGGTTTCGGGGGATATAGCGCTTTATACAGTAACCCATATAATGCAGAATAGCGACAGAAGGAATTGGCCGGGATCGGAAATGGAAAGATGGTTAAGAAGAGGCTAAGAAGGTGTTCAAATTCCCGTTTGGAAACGGGCATGTTTTCATTTGTAGCCTTTTCGGTTTAAAGATTCCTGTCATCCAGAGGGCATAGTATCCCTGCGCAAACAAAGGTATGAAGTTAAGATTTGATCAGATTTCCTCATACAGTATCTTTCCGTTCTGAGTTCGCAGCTTGTATTTCAGGCGGTAAGCTTCCTTGTGTTTACAACATAAACAGGGGAAAATCCCGGAAACACGATATCCATAAAACATGACTTGTCACCATTGAGCAACTTCAATGGCGATTTTCCTTTCCGTTCAGAAACACCACTTCTACGATATGGCTTTGTGTTCATGTACAATTGGATACGATCAGCCATTTCATATGTCAAGCCTCTCATATCATTGAGAAGCGTACGTAAACGGGAGTTAAGATTCTCCACAAGGCCGGAAGCTAATATAAATGGCTTTTACTGTGTATCAGACAAATAAGTAAACGGGAACCGTTTATGCCTATAGCCAAGAAAGCTATCGTGACCCTGAGACGAAAAAGAATAAGGTACGTCGTACCTGTCTTGGTAGAGTAGACCCGGTTACCAAGCTTATCATAGAGAAAGCAGAGAACGGAAAACGTAACCGTTCAAATAACGAAACTGATTTCCAAAAAACAATCATGCCAAGTGAAGTCTGTGATGCCCTTGAAGAAGTGCGAAATCAGGTTAAGAACTTATCTGGGGAAGTTTCGTTAATGTCAAAAAAGCTGAATAGATATGACCAGATTCTTAATCAATTAAATAAGTTATTTGCTGTTCAGGAATAAATTAATTATTTATTATCAGTATTTAGAGCTCATATTTTATACTCGTTTGAAAACATGCCCAAAATAATGAAAGAAAAGGCAGGTAGCAGTATCGGGATGAGAAGATGGGTCTGTTTGCTTGTGCTTATCCTGTTCCTGCGGCCTGTCTCCGGTTGGACGCAAAGTGCGGGAAGTGGAAAGGCACTTTCCGGAACGGTGAGGGTTTCGCTTTCCTCCCTTGGGGAACTGACGGAGGCGGATCTGATCGTAGATGGCAGCTATACCCTGGGGGATGACGGGGAAACTCTGACCCGGGGATCCAGTCTGCATGTGGCCAACCGGTCAGGCAAGCTGGTTCTGACCATTGCCGGCGCTCAGCGGAACATGGGGACGCAGTTCAGACTGCGCCGGCACAATTCCGCCGGGACAAACGGCATTCGCCTCACCCAGGCCCGGGTACCCGGAAACCTTTATCCCGGAGACGTTGAATTCCGGGCAAAGGGCAGCTTCCTTCAGGTGATCGTCCACGTCTATATTGAGGATTACCTGATGGGCGTGGTGCCCTATGAAATGGACAATTCCTTTCCGCTCGAGGCCCTGAAGGCCCAGGCGGTGGCGGCGAGGACGTATACGTTCAAGAAGATCAGCATGCAGTCCTCCGTGTATGATGTCGTGGATACGACCAGTGATCAGGTCTACAACGGAACCCCGACGGGCAAGGAAGTGTGCGAGCAGGCCGTCCGCGAGACAGCCGGGCAGATCGGCCTCATCGACGGCGAATACATGGCGACATTTTACACCGCCTCCAACGGCGGACAGACGGAAAGCGTCAAAAATGCCTGGGGGAGCAGTAATTACAGTTACCTGACGGTCCGGGATGACCCGTATGACCTCAGAAACCCGTCCTCCATTGCCAAGTCTGTGTCCTTTTACCGGGATGGCACCACCAGTGTGCCCGCCCTGACGGAACTCCTGAAAAATGAGGCTGCCTCTTTGCTCGGGAAGAGTTCGGTCGTGATCTCCTCCATTGATGCGGTGCGTCCATCCCAGCCCAAATACGGGGCGGAGTCGCACGTGTACAAAAAGGTGGAGGTGGATGTTACCGTAAAGGGTTCCGGAGCACTTACGGTCATTCTTGACTACTTTACCCAGGTGGAGGGGATCTGCGCCCTGTCCATCAACTCCATGCAGAATGAAACCCTGACGGTGACCGATACCGTCGGCGGATTCAAGCTGACCGCCAGGCGCTTTGGCCACGGTATCGGGCTCAGCCAGCACGGTGCCCAGCAGATGGGCTATGAAGGGATGACCAGCCGGGAAATTCTGGACTTTTATTATCCCGGCCTGACGGAAACCACCTTTTCCTTTGAACGTACCCTGCTGCCCTCTATTGACGGAACGGTGATGGAGGAGGAGCAGATTCCTCTGATCGATGCCCGGTCTGCGTCGGTCAGCCTCAAAAACCCGCTGGATGTACTCAACCTGCGGAAATCCGCCTCTACCGCTGCCGCCATTCTGGCGACCATCCCTTACGGAACCCAGGTGACCGTGCTCGGGACGGAGGGGGACTGGAGCCGGATCCAGTACGGAACGCTCAGCGGTTATGTCAAGAGTGAATACCTGAAAGAGGAACAGGAGAATACGGCGGAACCGGTCAGCTCCATGCGGGTCCTGGTGTCCCTGTCGGACGAGTCGCAGATCCTGAATCTGCGGGCTTCGCCCACGACGACCTCCAGCGTGCTCAGCTATCTGCGGAGCGGACAGGAACTGACCGTCATTGAGCGCTATTCCAGATGGACCCAGGTAAAGTACGGGTCCATCACCGGCTATGTCATGAATGATTATATCCGGGACCCGGAGGTCAGTGGGAACGCGGAGACGACGGAACCGGAGATGACCCAGGCGCCGGCAGCCACGGCCTCGAATCAGTCGGCCATTGTGCTGCCCAGCACGGGCCTCAATCTTCGCCTTTCCGCCTCCCTTCGCTCTGCCGTGGTGATGGTTCTGCCTCAGGGGACGATCCTGCATGTCCGGGGCGCCGCCAGCGGAACCATGATTCCGGTTGCTCTTGGAAATGTGGAGGGATATGTTTCCTCGGAGTATGTGTACGTGACGGTTCTGGAGACACCGGGACCGACGGCGGTTCCCACGCCGGATGTGCTGGTTCTCTATGCCAGAGTCAATACGCCCAACGGACTCATCCTGCGCTCCGGCCCGGCGCAGCAGGCCAATGCGGTCCGCCTGCTGGACAACGGGACGGTGGTACGGATCACCGGGGAAGCGGAAAGCGGATTTTTCCCGGTGCAGACCGGCGGCGAAAGCGGATATGTCAGTCAGGATTATCTGACTTTTCTGACAGAGGCTGAGGCGGCCGGGCTTTCCCTTGAAACGGCCGGCACTTTTGCCGAGGTGACGCCCGGTCCGACCGCTACGCCGGTTCCACCGGCCTCGCGGGTCCTTTCCGGGGAAAATGCGTATGTGAATGCAGCCGGCGGCCTGAATCTGCGCAGTGAGCCGAACAGCAGCAGTTCCGTTCTGGCGGTCATCGGCAACGGGGTTCAGGTGGTGGTTACCGGACAGGAACAGAACGGTTTTTATCCGGTGCGCATCGGCACCATGACGGGCTACCTGAGCGGCAGCTATCTTGTTTTCGGGGAGAAGCCGGCGGAACTTGCGGCCACATCCGTACCTGCAACGGCGGCTCCGGTGCAGATGGAGCCGGATGATGAGCGGTCCAGTGTAGTGGTCAGGAGCAGTAATGGCCTGAATCTGCGGGCGGAGGCGAATACCTCAAGTCAGATTCTGTGTGTGGTGCCGAATGCCACGGTTCTGACGGTTCTGGACGGTGAGGACAACGGTTTCCTGCATGTCCGCTGGGGAAATACGGACGGGTATGTCAGCGAGGCGTTTGTCGCGCCGGTGGATTCGGAGTGATGGCGGGATAAACGGAGGGAGGTGATCAGACTTGGAGATAAGCCTGAATGAGGGGGAACGAATAGACGACCTGCAGCGGGGCGGTCTTCGCATTATACAGTCTGTTCATGGCTTTCGGTTTGGCACGGATGCGGTCCTCCTGGCGGATTACTGTGCCGGCCGGACCGGTAAACTGTCCGCCGACATGGGAACGGGAACCGGGGTCCTGTCGCTGCTCATTGCGGCCCGGAATCCGGAGGTGTCCTTTGAGGCGGTGGAACTGTCGCCCGTCATGGCGGACATGGCAAGGCGCAGCGTCAGGCTCAACGGGCTTGAATCCAGAATCCGCGTCCATACGGTGGATGTCAGGCAGGCCTATGAGGCCATTGGCATTGAAAAAATGGACAGTGTGGTCACGAATCCGCCGTATCACCCGGAGGGAACGGGGCTGACCAGCCCGGATAAGGAAATCGCCATGGCAAGGGGCGGGGACAACAGCTGTCCCATTGAGGAATGGATGTATGCCTGCGGCCGTGTACTCAAAAACGGCGGGCACCTGTTCCTGATTTATCCGGCGGCCCGGCTCCTCATGGCGACGCAGGCCATGCAGAAATACCGGATTGAACCCAAGCGGATCCGTCTGGTGGCGGCCCGTGTGCA
>JAFUBF010000032.1 GCA_017460325.1 Clostridia bacterium
ACTTTCCCTACGTCCTGTATTCTGTCAACCATAAGTATTCGTCCCCGCAAGGGGCGCGTATTAAGACTCTTGGAGCAGATGGAATACAGTGGGCGTCCGACGTGTATTCGTCCCCGCAAGGGGCGCGTATTAAGACCGCAAGATATTGTATGAGTCATCGAGTTCTATTCAATATCTTGAAACAACTAGAACTTACAGATATTTATTCATCCCCTTCTATGTCAAAAATGGTAGAAAAGCTGCGCGAATCTCTGGTTATTCATCTGTCACAATGGGTAACACCGGGATGTTTCGCGAAATTTCAGCATCCGTCCTCTGTTGTATGTCCGCTCAACTGTTTCTATAAAACTCTACGGTTATTCAATATCGTCTATCTTGTCAGTCGGGCAAAACCAATGTTACATTAAGTATACCTGTATTCAAACAGATTTTTATCCTGGAACAGCCAGCTTAAGGAATTTCAAGTTTCCGTCTGAAATGATTTTAATGCTTTTTCACATTGATACCTGAATATCAGGTAGGTCAGACATCCTGAAGCCAGTCCGCCTGCAAGGGGTATCAACATTGAAATTCCCTGTGCATACAGCATCTTGTTCATCCGAATGCCAAAGGATCGGGCAATCTGCTTTACAATCGGATAGAACAGGCCTTTCGTCAGCGGCTTTTTCGGGAGCGTTGTCAGGACCTCCTGTGCGATCATATCCGTAAGTTTTTTAATTCCCAGAGCAATACACCGGCATCCTCCCATCGCGATCATAAATACAAGGATTCTGCTCATAGAATCGGTGTCAACATTGTTTCTGTCAAAATCGAATTCTTCATGCCCGTAGAGATACGCCATCTGTTGGATGACTCTGAGTACAAGCGCAACGAATGCACCCAACTCAACCGCAATGGTTCCCCGTCCAAGTCCCAACTCTCCCAGGAACGGTAAGCTGGTTATGATCGCCAGACTTCCTGCCTTCAGACTTTCGTACCGGATGACTTTTTCAGAAACCTCCCGTATTACCGGCGGATCTACTCCTGCGCTCAGTGGATCTTCATTTATTGACTGTTCGACGACCGCATTGGAACAGTACTTTCGCAGTTCTTTTCTGAGGAAAACCTCCCTTTCAATATACACTCCGGGAAACTGCATCAGTTGAGACATGACGGTTTCAAATGTTTGTTTACTATCCTCGCTCATATATACACATTCTATAAAACTCTATTATCTGAAAGGAAAACTTGGTATGAGAAAACTTCTGAAAACACTTTACGTTCTTTCTCCTGATTTCCATCTTGCTTACAGCAACGAAAACGTGCTGATTCTGAAAAAAGACAAGCTGATAGATCAGTTCCCACTTCTTTCTCTGGAAAGTATTGTCTCTTTTTCCAATGTATCCCCGACCGTTCCTCTTATGGCCGCATGCGCCAGGCAAAACATTCCTCTCTCTTTTTTATCCGTATATGGCACATTTCTCTGCAGAATCTGTTACTCCGAACGGGGCAATGTTCTTCTCCGAAGAGAGCAGTACCGATTGGCCGATGACGAAGCCGTTTGCCAGAAATATGCCGCAGCTGTTCTGAAAGCAAAATTTCATAACAGCCACGCCGTTCTGTCCAGAGCTTCAAGAGATACACATTCCCTCATCACAAAAGCCAGGTTAGCGGGGGCCTGCGAGAAGATCCGTTCTTTTGAAAAGAATCTCTCGGAAAAAAGTTCCGTGGACTCCCTTCGCGGGTTGGAAGGTGCCGCATCCTCTGAGTATTTCAAGCACATTGATAGTCTGATCACACAGCAGAAAAATGATTTTCCTTTTGATGCCAGAACAACCCGTCCACCCAAAAACAGGCTGAATGCGTTGCTTTCCTTCGGTTATACCTTGCTGGCGAGAGAATGCGAAGCTGCCCTTGAAACTGTCGGACTGGACGCCTGCGTCGGTTTTCTTCATAAAGACTATGTCGGACGCAAGTCCCTTTCCCTTGATCTGATGGAGGAGCTTCGAGCTCCGTTGGCAGACCGGTTTGCAGTCACGCTCATCAACCAGAATGTCATCACGCCCGCTCATTTCATGCCTGTCGAAGAGAACGGAATCTATCTGAATGAAGAAGGTAAACGAATTTTTATCGACCGTTGGGAAAAGAAGAAGCTTGAAGTCCTTACCCATCCCATCCTGAATGAAAAAATACCCTGGGGTCTGATTCCGTTCGCTCAGGCAGTTCTGCTTGCAAAGAGTATTCGCGGAGAAACAACGGAATACACCGGTTTCCACTGGAGGTAATGCATGCTTGTGCTGATCGCCTATGATATCAATACCACCACAGCAGAAGGCCGTTTTCGACTCCGCACGGTCTCAAAACTGTGTGAGAGATATGGAAAGCGTGTACAAAAATCCTTATTTGAATGCTCCATCAACGCCGCCGAGGAGCGTCTGCTGGAAAAGGAACTCGTCAGACAAATTGATCCGGCAAGGGACAGTCTGAGAATCTACCTTCTCGGAAATCATGGTTTTGACAAAATTGTCTGTCTGGGCAACGCCTCCCCATCCTTTACTGATGTTCTGATCTATTAACGTTTCCTCCCCGTTTGGGGAAAGCTGCACAGGGAAAGAAGATTCTTTGTCTGTGCAGCGTGAATATTGACTCAGATTTCTCAAAACCGGGGCCTTTTGGGATTCTGCTGATCATCCGTATGGTATACGATCCACTTTTATGGACCTCCCTCCCGGCATCACGAGATTTCCGAATTGCAGGAGCTATTTCGCGGAATGCCCCTGTGTTTTCTCCAACAGTGTAACTTTACAGCCTCCCATGCCAAGCGCTGTTTTGATTCCCACGCCGGACCATTCGGCAAATCCGAACAGCACGCCGGAAAGACGTCTCAACGCATCAGGCCCGTAAAATTTCAGCTCCAGACTGCCTGTATAACCCGTTATCCCCGCCCCTTCCAGTTCATAATGGGAACTGGACAGTCGGTAACGTCTGATTCCCGTGTAGGATATGACCTGCTCCAGTGCCTCAGGATCTGCCAGCGCGAAATCTGGATCTATGGAACAAAGTCGCCTGTTCAGGCTATTGGCAATCAGACTTACCGACGGGAAAACAGCATACTTTCCCTGGGTCTTATGCGTTGTCACTGTCCGAAACTGCAGGGTGATACCTGCATAAGGCTCTTTCGCCGTAAAAAAAGGTTCCATGTATTCAAACAAACTGACATTCTTCTGCTCTTCAGGTTCAAGCCGCATAGATGTATTCAGATGTTTGCAATCCCAGGCTGTCGGGCTGCTGAATCTCTCCGAAAGAATCTCACCCAGCGTATCATCCAGTACGGAGACGTGCCAGATAAAATCCTCTTCATTTTTACCCTCAACCCACTGAGAAATCGGCCGGATCTGATCGTTGTGCATCTTTTCTTTCCACTCATCCGGGAGATGCTCAATCAGCATACCATGCAGGACTGACCCGAAGAAAGGATTTGGTTTGCAGACCGGGCAGGACATTTTTATCTGAAAACTATACAACTATGTACCCTCCACCTGAATGCTGCAGCGTCCCATCTGATAATAACGCCCTTTATAGGTTGCAATCTTCAGACGATAAGGAGCCGGATCATTTGTATACTTCGGTTTATACGTTCTGGGGAACTGGGTGCTCAATACATATTCAACGGCTTCCCGTATTACTTTCTTTTCCGCATGCTTATAAATCAAAGATTTGCTCTGAAATCCGACGCCTCCTCCCAATGTGATAGGAATCCCCTGCTTACTCGACAAATCAAGTTTAATGTCGTCAATATAAAATTCCTGAGCATATTCTCTCTGAATCTTATCCCAGTCATCCAACGCTTTTTTGATCTGCTGCACACTGAGCGGCGCATTCGTAAGACGGGTATCCAGCGTCATATAAAACTGAGTCTGCTGACCGGGAATCAGACATTCCCTGAAAAGAGGCGGCGAGGTTCTCCCCCTCCGATTCCCTTCTGCATTCCCGCGAATTTCCCCATCCGAATCAAACTCAAGTTTCTTACAGACAGTGAGTGCCTCTCCCCGGAAAGGTGCTGAATCAGAAATCTCAAGCGTCCTCAGCAGATCATTTACAGCATCCTGTTCTTTATTGGGTCTGGTGTTCATACGCAAAACCCTGAGCAGATTTTCCTCAGGACCCGGCCGACGTCCCTTGGGATACCTGCGACCATCCTCAATAACTGTATCCACATCTTTCTGCGACATCTTTTCGGCAAGAAGTGCGGTACGGATAGCTCCTTTTATGGAAGACCCCGGAATATACGGCATGCCCTCCGCATTTTTCACAAACCGCGAGAGAGTATTAACCGTTGTAATCTCTCTTGAGCCCACCTGAAGCACATAGCTCACCCATTTTTCCTTGGGAGAGATCGGGATGCTCATGCTCTGCAGAAACTGGAATAATGACTGAATGCCTTTATTCGCCACATTATTCTGGAGAAACGCTTCAAAATCCTTCATTCGGCCTTTTTCATCAATCGTTTCAACCAGTTTCTGGACATCCGGAACATACACAACCCCTGCACGCGTGTCTACTGCGCATTCTTTGTTCGAAAGCTTTTCCTGACTGGATGAGCCGATATAAACAGGGGATAAAATACTGAGTGTAACCTTGAATCGTTCAAGATGTGCATACTTCATTTCAGATTCACCCCTATCATTAACGCTTTCGCATAGCGCCACACCGGATGCGAAGAAACGGTTGCAACATCCATCATGACGCCATCAAACCGCGTTGTAAATGTCGATCCCGCAGCAAAGTGCCAGGTCGTCCTTTTTTTCGCAGGCTTTTCGTTTAATTCTGCTGTAAACCCACCTCTGCGTTTCAGAACATACTGGGCATTCCTCATCACGGGTTCAGCCTCTTCTTCGCCTGGAAAAGCCGTGCTGATCAGCATCTGGCAGGGTTCACCGGTTGCCTGCAGCCCTTTTAAGAGAACGGTATCCTGAAGTTCACCCATCTCCAGGTCAAAATGTCCCCACCCGGATGAGACCTTCCCTCCGATTCCTGAAGCAGCAAGAAGTTGCACGGCATCATCCAGAAATTTCGCAGACTTTTCATCTTTACCGGCTGCAATAAAATACAAGCCGCAGTCATCATCAAAGATAAATCCATCCACCTGATAAGGCAACGGATCCGTTTCCTGCAGATTTACCCGGGTACGGTCAAATTTTCTTCCAAATTCCGTTCGGATTTCCTCCGGCCTGACCTTTCCCCCCAACCATGCAGCCAGTTTACTGGTGGGAATATACTGAATCCTCTTCAGTGCCTTACGCACCGAAGGATCAAAACTCTCATCCGAGTTGTCTGCATAGATGCCGGCCGGGCGCGAGATGTACAGATTCTCCGAATCAAACGGCATCGCATCTGAAAGACGGAGTGCATTTTCGTTCACCAGTTTAAGGAGTTCTTCATGCCTTCCGTCCTTCATAAGCGAGAGATACAGTGCCGAAAAGAGTGTATCTGCGCAAAAAGCAATCTGTGTGTCATTGCCCGCATTATATCCGAAACGAACCGGGGTACTAAAATGCAGTTTATATACCCTGTACAGCATATGTATTCACATCCTCAAAAGGTTTCCTTAACTCTTCGATATCGATTCCCGCCGGCAATGTTCCATACGCCACTTCAATATTGAAATGATCGAATTCTACCCGACCATATCCCCGTGTACCGCTTCCACCCAGATAATCAAGGCTCAGCAGCTTGCAGCCTTCCGCAAGTGTCTTCATATCCTCAAGCAGGTATTCCGGCCGGTCCATCGTGTAGTACCAGTTTACCCCAAACTTGGCTCCACGAATGACCCGCTCATTCGAACGCGGATTGGCGACAGAAGTGGACCGTTTTATCGTATTCTCTGCTTTTACCTCCGTCAGTCCGCCTATTTTCATCATTTCTTCCCGGTTCGTGAGAAACGCATCACTGAACTGGAGATGCGCCGTAACCGGATTTCCCTTTGCATCTGCAGGTGAACCGAACAGTCGAATGATATGCGCCGCATCATCCTTACATTCCTTCAATACATACTGTCCCTCCGGTTGCGCGGCTCTGGCCAGAAGATACCTCATCTTCCCCTTAAGTGAAGAACCCGGGACGATCGGATCACCGGTATAGCTGTCTCGAATGACCGGGTTATCCAGCGCACCAATCGGTGCAAACCCCGTGTTGTCACCAATGTGCAAACCTGTCAAAACCTTCATTTCAGAAGAAATCTTAAGCTTTAAAATCATAATATTGCCTCCCTCTTCAGCCTTTCTCACCAAAGCGATATCTGTGATATGCCACTAAAGCTTCAAAATAGTTATAGTACGCAATCAGTTTTGTCGCGTCACTGCCGACATCTTTAAGATAGTTAATCAGCTTTGCCTGCTGAACGAAGTTTTTAGTCGAATCATCCCGTCCGCATTCATACACCATTCTGATTCTTGCAGTGGACAGCGCCTGAATCTGATCTGCATTCAGTGAATGATCAGCTGCCCTTTTCACGCCGTTATACACATCTGTGAACAGCCCGAAGATTTTCCGTATCTTTGTGCTTGTGATCGGCATATCCCCCGGAAGCTTTGCAATGATTGCCTCAGCAGCATCCACATAGTTTGCCGGAAGAGGCATTGGGTCCATGTTCACCTGAGCCGTGTTGTTTCTGTTTCCGCCACCATTTGGATAATTGCCTCTGTTTCCATTATTGTAGTTTTGAGCCATGTTCAGTTCCTCCCCTATTATGCCCGTTCAGAATCTCTTTCCCGGTGCAGATAAACGTAAATCAGACACGCCATTTCAAAAGCAGAAACCTCCTGCCTTTTCAGCGGATCATTTTTCCCGATTTCTTTTCTGCTCCAGATTGCCCACGTATAAACCTTGTTTTCGAAATCTTTATATGCCTGGATCTGTTCTCCGGTGGCCCCTTCATTTTTGGATGGTACATGCCTTGCCAGAAGGTATGCCAGCCGGGAAATCGCCGTTGGGCTTGAAGTCATCTCGCGGAACAGAGAAAGAATATGATACAGGAAACTGTTCCCTTTATCGGGCAACGTATTAAACAGCTGCTCCAGCAACGCTATTTTTTCCGTTACCACACTCGACCTGAAATAATCCCAATGGTAACAATAGTTATCATTCATGGATGCATCTGCCAGGACCTTTCCAAACAATGCAATTCCATTCTTCCCCTCAAGATGTTTTGCATCTGATTCAAGCTCCGCAGTAGCATCTGCCATTATCGGAACCGGCGCGTGTTCTCCAAAGACACTGAAGCCCGCACTCAGCGTTACATTTCCTTTCGTATACTTTTCAAACGCCTCCTGGATTTTCAGGCCAGCCGCCAGAACATCGTTCCAGCCTCCGATCAGGAAAACATCATCACCACCTGCATAAACGACGGAAACGTTTTGTGCATTAGGCTTTGCCTGGAGAGTAGGAGCCCCATCTGCCTGGTCAAGAATGTGATCCAGGTTCCTCTGGAAGAACCACGTCATGGCAAAGGAAAGTGCCGAGTATCTGGCCAGTGTGCATGCGGAATAGGGATTACGCTTCTCTTTCTGTACAAACCCCTCGGCAAAAAGAACGCCGAGATTGTCCACATCTGCCCGAAGGACACCCAAACGTCGTATTCCTTCAGAGTCTCTGGCGAGATCTTCAAACGTTGCCTGTCTGCCGTTTTCGAGTTTCGCCTGATGCCTGCTCAGCGAAATGCGAACGCAGTCGGGAAGTGTTTCATCTGACGCATTTACCATATACGTCCGTTCTGCTTTCGCGGCGGTTTCCACATTTCCCGCCACCAGTACACGGGGCGTTTCATCTACCGAAGGAAGCGGGAGTCCGTTTCGACTGTTTCCTTTGACCACACAGAAACACGTGTGATCTTCCCCCATCTCCGCGGCGAACTGTTCCATTGCATAGCAGGCCGAGCAGAGACAGCGATCCTCTTTCACAATCAGATGATTCGTATTTCCACAGATGGAACACTCCCGTTCTCCCTCTTTCGCATCTGCCGAATTCAGTTCTGTCAGTTCCGCATATGAATAACGGCAGAGCTGATTTGCAATCACCTTCTTCGAGACATTAACAAACAGGTTGGAGAGCGAAAATTCCCTGTCCCCGCCGACAGCAAGAACAGCACCTGACGTTTTTTCCCATCCGTAAGCCAGATAGAGAGCTGCACCAAACTGACTGCGCAAAAATTCATTAACCCTGGCAACCGTTTCCGTAACATCTCCGATAATGGAATCCACAGACGGCAAAAGGAACTGTGCACGGCCACCGCCCGAATAAATCAGGTTCGCCCGCGTCAGGCCGCTCGCCTCGAGCACCAGATCAGAGATATATTCCGTCATAATGGAAAGGTAAAACGATCTTGTCCTTAACGAACGTAACGCACCGCTACTGGTAATCGTGTAAATAAATGATTGAATACCCGAAAAATCGAGCGTAAACAGGACAAACGGATTGCTTTCATCCAGCGGGAACTGTTCTCCAATCAGGAAACAGCTGGCCAATGCTGCAAGTACTTTCGTCTCGGTAAACAGAGAAACGTCTGCCCGTCCGTCCTCTTCAAATGCCGGTATGACAGCAAAACAGTCTTCAAACAAATCCAGGAGCGCATTTACATGGCTTTCATCAACAGGGATGTTCTTAATCCCATCATTCCATTTTTTGACCTGTCTCTGAATGTCAACATTTGAAGCATCGCCGTATCCTGCAAACAGCCCGTCCTCATCTGTAATGGCAACCTTTGTCCCCTTGCCGTTCCCAACATGGTTAAAGAAGCTCTCCAGACAGACCGGACGTCTGGCCATCCGCTCCTTCGCAGCTTCATCAATCCCAGATAATTTACAGGCCTCCCGGATAGCGTTTTCAAATCGAGCCTCTGGTTTTTCTCCCTTTGGATTCAAAAACTTCAGCTGATATAACATCGTTGAAAGAATCAGCTGAGAGAGATCCATCTTTTCTGCTGATTCAGTCTTCTCAGAATCGTTATACAGCCTTGGCCGTTTTTTCACCACACATTCTCCTCCCCTTTATTCATTTTTTGTCCTGCATAGCAGGAGTTTTCCCCAAATCACCGCATCTGTACAGAATCCGGCATTTCTGTGATCACGGATAACTGCACATCAATGCATCGCGACACTCAGAAGTGTTTCCGCCCGTCATCACACCCTTTCATTTTCTCGTGAACGAATCCCCCGGTCAGCTGTACAGGAACTCTCGCGATTGATCCGTCTCTTTCTCCGGTGACTCCCGCTGCGCCACATCTCTCATCTTCTGTCTTCTGGCGACTGAATAGGTTTTCCTCGAATGACGCAGGCAGCATCCGCTCTGCTGGAAAATCACGCGGTATCCTTCTCCCCTGTTCCTTCCTGCCGGGTCAGATTCAACGTCAATTTTCGCCATAGTTCCCTTCTGACACCCGCTTAAAGGCAGGGGTTTCCATGGGAGTCCCAGGTTCATTCAGCAATGAAACAGTCAACGGCAGAATAAATGATGGGGGCGATGATGTGCTCAAGTCCGCATTTCAAAAAAAGCCTTCTCACGAAAGACAAACCGTTGTTGACCCGACTTTGCGTGATGAAGGACCTCAGTTCAAGCTGACTTTTTTACTATCGAAGCA
>JAFUBF010000423.1 GCA_017460325.1 Clostridia bacterium
ACATTATCCGGTCACAGATTCAGCCCGGTTCCCTCCCCTGTCACGGGGAATGAAAGCGGGCTGAATTTTATTTATCTGCAACAAGGATCCGCGGTCAAACACCCGGACAAATGACTGGCAGACGGCGATATGTGGAGGTTCATGGCATAGTGTCGATCACCTCAGGCAGTTCCGTGCCAACCCAGTAACATTCCGGTATGGGCTCATACCGGTCATCCGAAAGCAGTTCCGCTGTTTCATTCAGATCAGCGGCAATTATCTTCCGTGTGACCCTGACATGGACGCCGTCCATGGCCTGATTCCGAAGCACCCGGTCTGTCTGGTATCTGGCATAGGTTCCCGTGCTGTCGCGCAGATACACCGGGGTATCCGGTGCCGCCAGGACCTCTGTCTCATGTTCCAGGGTTATCGAGACAAAATTCCGTGCCCCGAACATTTCAAACAGGGCTTCTTTTCCGGTTTCGGTCTCAAAGACCCGACACCGCAGGAACACCGGATAGTCCGTTCCGTTTCGGATAATCAGGTCAAGCCCCTGATCCGAAACCGTCGCCTCCTCGCCGGGTTCGGTAAAGCTGACCTGGACCGCCGCCGGATTTCGCTCGGCAATTTCAAGGCCGGAGAGAAGGGCCGCCTGATACAGGAGGGTACTTGCCCGGCAAACGCCTCCGCCAACGCCTGCTATATCCGTTCCGTACGCCTCCTCCGGCGCCTGTACATACCCGCTTTCCTCGTTCCGCGGGCCCACCGTTTCATTGAATGACAGTTGTCCGCCAGGCTCAATCCGCCGGCCGCTCAGCTGAAGCAGCGCGGTTTCCGCATTCTCCGCAACCATGTGATCGCTGCCAAGGGACATCTGCACCCGGCCGAGAATCAGCATGTTCTGCTCAAGGTCAGACCTTGTCACCCCTGCCGGAATGACCTCAGTCGGGACCTCGGCAACGCCTGATTTCCCGGATTCAATCACCTTCCGGAGCCGGTCCAGGGCCCCATCCGTATTGACGCGCATCCCCTCTGCCTCATCCGTATACGTAAAGAATACGCTGCTGGTGGGATCAAAAGACACCGTGGCGCTGACCGGCTCAGCGGTATGTTCCTCTCGGATCCGTTCAAGGAGTTCCTCCGCCGGCGCCAGGTCATACTGAACCACCGCCCTGGCCATCACCGGCTGGCGTTTCAGATCCTGAAGGGTCAGATACCTCCGGATCAGGTTATCCTCGCGTCCGATCTGGTAAAGGCTGTCAAGCGTTGCGGCCGCATCATATCCAATCCCCAGCTCCTGCACCGTCATGGGATAGGCATCCTCCCCGCACTCAAACGCATAGGTGAGATCGGCCATGTCCTGCATTTCCATCACCTTGAGCCTGGCCACCGCTTCCTCATACGTCATCCCCTCCAGCGACTCGCCGTTCAGGAACAGCCCCGGCATAAACGTGGATGCATACTTTCTTGTGGTCATATACAGATAAAGCACGCCGGCAGACAGAAGCAGGGCACACAGAAAGATCACCGACGCAATGACGGTCGCCTTTCCCGGTCCTTTCCGCTTCTTTCGGGGTGCCTGCGGCTTTTTCGGCTTTTGGGGTTTTTTCGGTGCGCCTTTGACCGGTTCATTGACTCTGAATCCGGCTTTGGTCATTGAAGGCATCTGATCGCCCTCCCTGTTGAAAATAGGACCTGACACAGTCAGGTCCTTTTACCGATCCATCCTGAAGAGTTTCGCTTTCGGAAAAGGCCGGCCCATGGCGGCAAACAGGCGCGGAAGATCCTCCGCGGCGCTTTCCCACCGGTCCGTCCCCTGTCCGATGCCATCCGTTTTTGTGGACGTTCCGTGATAATCCGAGCCGCCCGTGACAAACAGTCCTTCCCGTCTGGCAAGGCCCAGGAGCATCGCCACTTTATGATTGGCCGTGCTGGGATGATAGACCTCCATTCCGGCCAGGCCGTAGCAGCTCCACTCGTGAATCAGGGAGGAAAGAACCGCCTCGCCTGCCTGAAGTTCCATGGGATGCGCCAGAACGGGAACCCCACCGGCATTAAGAATCACCCGGCACACTTCCTGAACCGATACATAGGGGCTTGGGACATAGCAGGAACAGCCCCTGGAAAGAAACCGGTCAAAGGCCTCCTGCAGGCTGTGCACATAGCCTTTGCGAACCATGCCGGCCGCAAGATGCGGCCGCCCGATCACCCCGGAAACCTGCGCATAGATTTCCTCCCGGTCAAGAGGCATCCCCGCCCCGGCCAGGAGATCCATCATCCGCTCCGCACGCTCTGTCCGGTCTCTTTGCCGGTCCTCCCGGAACCGCATCAGGCCGGCATCCGCCGGATTTACCCCGTACCCCTGAATATGAATTTCCGTTTCGCCGCCGCAGCCAAGCTCAATGCCGGGGATGAACGCAAGTCCCAGTTCCCCGGCTCTGCGCTCCGCCTCAGGGACGCCTGCACAGGTGTCATGATCGGTCAGGGCCACAAGGCGCTTGCCTTTTTCGGCCGCCGCCTCCATCAGCTGTGCCGGTTCGAGCGCACCGTCACTGGCACGGGAGTGCATATGCAGATCCACGCAGAACCCGCCAAATCCGGCATTTTCCATCATATCCGTTGGCCTTTCCCTCATTTTTGCCCGTTCAGACGCATTCTGCCGACTCCTCCGGCAGGGCTTTCCCGTACATAAACGTCTCAAATTCCGTGCGGTCAATGGTCTCTTTCTCCACCAGGAGCTGGCTGAGTCCATCCAGTTTTTCCATGTTCTCACGGAGAATGGCCCGGGCACGCTCAAGAGCCGTATTCATCTTCGCCTGAACCTCATGGTCAATCCGTGCCGCCAGTTCCTCGCTGTATGTCTTCGCCTGAGAACCGTATTCCATGGCAACAAACACCTCGCCGTGGTCGTTTCCAAGGAAGATCGGCCCCATTTCATCGCTCATGCCATACTGGGTCACCATGCGCCGGCAGATTTCCGTCGCCCGCTGCAGATCCGAGGTGGCACCGGTACTGACCTGTCCCAGAACCAGTCCCTCGGCCGCATATCCGCCCAGCGCCATGGCAACGTAATCCAGAAGCTGCTGACGTGTGGTAAAGTCCGATTCCGCTTCCGGCAGCAGCAGTGTATGCCCGCCGCTTCCGCCTCTTGGCATAATGGTCACCAGATGAACCTTGTCACAGCCCTCCAGCATCTCGCCCAAAATGGCATGGCCCGCCTCATGATAGGCTACCAGACGCTTATCCGCATCCGAGACGATATGGCTCCGCTTTTCAGGACCCATCTGCACCCGCTCAATGGCGTCGCTGATGTTCCGCGCACTGATCCGGGTCTGGCCGGACCTGGCACAGAGAATGGCCGCCTCGTTCATGATGTTCTCAAGGTCCGCACCGGAACAGTACGGCGTCCGCTTGGCGACAACGGAAAGATCCACATCATCCGCCAGCGGCTTTTCGTGACAGTGCACTTTCAGGATGGCCTCGCGTCCGCGTACATCCGGATACCCCACCGTAATCTGCCGGTCAAAGCGGCCCGGACGCAGCAGAGCCGGATCCAGAATGTCCTTGCGGTTGGTGGCCGCCAGGACAATGACCCCCTCATTGGGCGCAAAACCGTCCATTTCAACCAGCAGCTGGTTGAGGGTCTGCTCGCGTTCATCATGTCCGCCGCCCATTCCGGCACCGCGCCGGCGGCCGACAGCATCAATCTCATCGATGAAGACAATGCAGGGCGAATGACGCTTTGCCTGTTCAAAGAGATCCCGGACGCGGCTGGCACCGACACCCACAAACATCTCGACGAAGTCGGATCCGGAGATGGACATGAAGGGCACGCCCGCCTCACCGGCCACGGCCTTGGCCATCAGGGTCTTTCCGGTTCCCGGAGGGCCGACCAGGAGTACACCCTTGGGAATCCGGGCCCCCACATCGGTAAAGCGCTTCGGATTTTTGAGGAACTCCACCAGTTCCATCATTTCCTCTTTCTCCTCCACGGCACCGGCCACATCGGAGAATCGGATCGTGCTCCGCCGGCTCTCATAGACCTTCGCCGGGCTGTGCCCGAATCCCATCATGGGACCGGCACTTCCCTGCTGACGGAACATGAAAAACCAGAATCCGACAAGAAGCAACACGGTAATCAGGTATGGGATCATCTCAAGCAGCCAGGTCGGAGTATTGTTCCGGATGTAGTAAAGGTCATACCCCAGATCCAGCGTGCTGACCTGTTCAAGAGGCACGCCGCTCTTCCTGGCGGCAATCTGCCGACAGTTAAGCACGAAATCGCTGCCGATAACGGCCGAGAAATCATACCTGGAGGAGGAAAACTCCGCCCGCGGAACTGTGCTCTCTTTGAGATGCACAAATGCCGTAGATCCCTCGATGGCGATGGCATCCACCATGTCCCGGTCGACATACTCAAGGAGTTTGCTGCTGTCAATCTGTGTTCCCTTGTTCCCCGTCAGCATCATATTGGACACAATCTGGGAAATCACCAGAAAAACCAGAATGAGGATCAGCGGAAAGATAAAGTTTCGTTCATTTCTACCGTTGTTCAAAACAGGACGCGCCTCCAACTATACTTCTTAATTACTTCTGATAAACCCTCGGACGGAGGATCCCGATATCCGGAATATTCCTGTACCGCTCCGCATAATCCAGCCCGTATCCGACCACAAAGGCGTTGGGAATGATAAAGCCCACATAGTCCGCCTCCATCTGAACCTGACGTCCCTCCGGCTTATCCAGCAGGGTGGCGATGCGGATTGAAGTGGCTCCCCGTTCCTTCAGCATGGTTTTCAGATAGGAAAGCGTGCGGCCGCTGTCCACAATATCCTCCACCAGCAGTACATCCTTCCCCTCAATGCTCCGGTCCAGATCCTTCAGGATATGCACAAAACCGGATGATTGGGTTTCGTTCCCATAACTGTTTGCCTGGATGAAATCGATGGTCAGCGGCAGATCGATTTCCCGGATCAGGTCTGCAAAAAACACAACCGATCCTTTCAGAATACTGACCACAACCAGATTCCGGTCCCGATAG
>JAFUBF010000424.1 GCA_017460325.1 Clostridia bacterium
ATGGGCACAATGTGCTCACGGCCATCGTGTTTACCTGGTCCAGCGGCACCTATCTGGAGGATCATGATGCCTACCGGTATCATGGAATTTTCCGGGATGTGTACCTTCTCAGCCGGCCGCGGCAGCATCTGCGGGACATCTTCATCCACGCACCCATGGACGGGCAGTTCTCCGTGGACCTTTCGTATGAAGGAGAGCCGGAGACGGCCAGGGTCTTTATTCTCTGCCCGGACGGGACAGAGCAGGAGGTGATTGGGGGGCGGGCCACGGTGGACAGCCCTGTTCTCTGGAACGCAGAGGCGCCGACCCTTTATACGGCGCGGTTTGAGTGCGCCGGCGAGCGGATTGACATTCCCTTCGGATTCCGTTCCGTGGCATTTTCAGAAAACCGGGAACTGCTGATTAACGGCAGAACCGTCAAGCTGCGCGGGGTGAACCGGCACGAGTCCCACCCCGATAAAGGCTGGACCGTTTCCAGGGAGGATATGGAACAGGACCTGCTCCTGATGAAGCGGAACAATGTCAACTGCATTCGGACCTCCCATTACCCGGATCATCCGTATCTGTACCAGCTGGCAGACCGTCTGGGGCTGTATGTGGTGGATGAATGCGATATTGAAACCCACGGCGCGGATGCGGCGTACCGGAAACAGCCGGACAGGGCCATCGCCTCTCTTTCCTCCAATACGGACTGGCAGGAGGCCTATGTCAACCGGATGCGGCGCACCCTGGGGCGGGACAAGAATTTCACCTGTGTCATTTTCTGGTCGCTGGGGAATGAGTCGCAGATTGGGGACAATCACCGGGTGATGGCGGCCTTTGTGCATGAGACAGATCCATCAAGGCCTGTTCATTACGAGCGGACGGCGTATCCGGATCCGCCCTATGGACGGGGACAGCCGCCGATTGATCCCTGCGTGGACGTGGTCAGCAGGATGTACCCGGACCTGGAAGGACTGGAATATCAGGCAACGGAAGCGGAGGACCCAAGGCCCTATTTCATGTGCGAATACGCCCATGCCATGGGGAACGGACCGGGCGGTCTTGAGGACTACTGGAAGATGATTTACCGGTATCCGCGGCTGATCGGCGGATGTATCTGGGAATGGTGCGACCACGCGGTGCGCCTGTCAGACCCGGAGGATCCGGACAGGATTCTGGGATACGGATACGGCGGGGACAGCGGGGAATTCCCGCATGATGACAATTTCTGCGTGGACGGGCTGGTCCTGCCGGACCGGCGGCCGAGTCCCGGTTTCCTGTCCATGAAGGCGGCTTACCGTCCGGCCGAGGTGGAGGCGGAGAATCTTGGTGCCGGTCTGTTCCGCGTGACCAACCATCTGGACTTTACGGATCTCTCGGCGCTGACCCTGGCCTGGTCGGTTACGGCGGATGGGGACGTGGTTGATTCCGGTGAAACAGTGATTCAGGTGGCACCGCACGAGACAAAGACCGTGCAGCTGCCTGTTCCGGCGGAACTGCCCGAAGTCCGGCTGTTTGGCGGAATTCATCTGGCGTTTCTGACCCGTGAGCCCACCGAATGGGCTTTATTCCCCTGTGAACTCTGTCACTTTACCTTCCCGTATGCCAGAGGCCGCGCACCTCAGATCGTGCCGGCGGCGGTGGAGGTCCATGAGGGGGAGAATCCCCGTTATACCGAGATCAGGGCAGGGGAAAACGTGTACACGCTGGACCTTGCCACGGGCATGCTGTCCGGTGTCAGGACACCGGGCGGCGAACTGCTGGCAGAGCCGGCGGACCTGACGATCTGGCGGGCCAGTACGGACAATGAGCGGAACATTAAGGAGCAGTTCCGCAGCTGGCATATGCACCGGGCGCATTTCTATGCGCAGACCGTGGAGCGGGGCGAGGATCCCGCGGAGTTCTTTGTCAACGGATTTGTGGGAGCAAAAGCCCGGCTTCCCTTTGTCTTTGTCACGCTGCGCTACCGGTTTGATGAAAACGGAGTGGCCATATCCATTGACGCCAGACGGAATCCCGAATTCCCGGTGGATCTGGAAAATGCCCGGGCAGGGGAGCTGCAGGCGCCCCGCCTGTATCTGCCAAGGTTTGCCCTGCGTCTCAGGCTTCGCCGTGAATTTGAATATCTCCGGTATGTGGCCAACGGACCGTCGGAATCCTATTCGGATGCGGGAAATGATACGTGTCCGGGAATCTACGAGAGTACGGTCACGGAGCAGTATTTCCCGTACATCATGCCCCAGGAGTGCGGAAATCACCTGGATGCGTCCTATGTCTGCCTGACGGATGGATATACCGGCATCACCGTGGAAGGGGAACGCTTTGAGTTTTCCGCGCTGCATCCCACCATTGAGGAACTGGATCAGGCCAGACATACCTGGGAAATTCCGGAACCGCATGTGACCGAGCTGCTGATCAACTACCGGAATTCCGGTGTGGGAACCAACAGCTGCGGCCCGGATCTGGATCGCCGATACGCCATTGTGGAGGAGACATTCAGTTACAGTTTCCACCTCTCCTTCGGTGCAGCGGACTGATCTGCGGACGGGCCCGGATGAATTTCATACGCCTCTGCCACGTCCTTCGGGCGTGCAGAGGCGTCTTAGGTTTTGGCAGACCGGCGCGGCACCTGCCCCTTTCAGACAGCGGGGCAGTCCGGGCCTGGGCTGACCCCGGAAAAACAATGCTGGACCGAAGGTCGTTTGTGTGATACAATCATGCAGATTTCATGAGAGCTCTGTGCAGATACGGAGCCGATTCAGGCAAAAGATGCGG